>DASXMT010000200.1:0-6949 GCA_036495505.1 Acidimicrobiales bacterium
CCGGCTCCGTCGTCGGAAGCGCCGTTGCCACGTGGGACTTCCTGAAGGTCATCCGATGAGCTGCCCCGGCGCCATCCTCGTCGTGGCCAAGGCACCGGTCCCCGGTTTGGCCAAGACCAGGCTGACCCCGCGATTTGGGCAGGGTGGGGCGGCCGAGCTCGCCGCGGCTGCCCTGCTCGACACCTTGGAAGCCGTGGAGGCGGCACACGCATCAGAGCGGATCGTCGCCCTCACGGGCGAACTGGGCATGGCCAGACGTAGCGAGGAGATCAGGGAAATGCTCGCGAGGTTCACCGTTGTCCCGCAGCGCGGGCACGGCCTGGGGCAGCGACTGGCGGCGGCACACGCCGACGCCGCAGCCCTTGCTCGCGCACCGGTCCTCCAGATCGGCATGGACACGCCCCAGGTCTCCGGTCCGATGCTCTCGGCTGCAGTCCAGCAGCTCGCCGACTGCGTTCCCGGTGCCGTACTCGGTCCCGCCACCGACGGGGGATGGTGGGCGCTCGGCGTCAGCGACCCGGAGTGGGCCGTCGCGCTAGAAGGTGTGCCCATGTCCGGACCGGACACCGGTTCTCTGACCCGTGCTTCGCTGGACAATCTGGGTGTCCGGGTGGGCGAGCTCCCGGAGCTCCGGGATGTCGACACCGCCGAGGACGTCTGGTTGGTTGCAGAAGCGGTCGGGGTCGGGTCCCGCTTCCGGGTGGCCGTCGATCGGCTGCGAAGCGCATCCGCCGCCTGACCTACCAGGTCGTGAGCAACAGACTGTTGATGAGGAGGGCCCCGACCGCCTGGAGGCCCAGACAGTACCGATGGCTCCCGCGGGGCAGGAGCGCCGGCGCGGCCACCAGCCACACCGAGAAGGGCAACCAGATGCGCTCGGTCTCCGCCTTGCTCAGACCGGTGAGATCGGCCACGGCGATGATCACGACGAAGGCCACCAAAAGCAGGTTGATGCCTGTCCGGGAGCGCAAGGCGGTCCAGTTGAACGCCCTCCGGAGCCCGGTGGCGGCGGGGACTCCGACGGCACAGGTCAACGAGGCGAGGTTGCCCCACACCCAGTAGGCATACGGCCGGTTGCTGGCGATCCCCGACCAGTAGCGCTGGCGGACCAATGAGAGTCCGTCCAGCCACCAGAAGCCGAAGGCGGTGAAGGTGACGACCACGGCGAACGCCCCGATGACGGCGCCGACCAGCGGCTGCCAGTTGCGGGCGATCACCATCACCGCGACCGCGGGGATGGCCATCAGTATCAAGCCGTAGTCCAGATAGATCGAGACTCCGAGCAGGAGGCCGGCACCCAGCGATGCCACCAGGGGGAACCGGGTGGCACGGGCGGCGGCCAGAGACAACAAGGTGAGCCCCCACGCGGCGACCGCGGCGAAGTAGGCGTCGGCGGAGACGGCGATCCAGATGGCCACTGGGCCGATGGCCAGGAACGGAGCCGCCCGGCGGGCCATCTGCTCGCCGCTCAACGTCCTGACCGTGATGAGGACGGCCGCCGTCGCACTGGTTCCCGCCAGGAGGCAGAAGGTGCTGGCCCACGTCGGGCCAGAGAGGCCGAGGCGTTCCAGGCCGAAGAACGTCAGCAGCGCCCCGACCGGATCACCGGCCACGGTGATGTGCCACGATCCCGGACCGGCCACGATGTGGGAGGCGAACTCCCGGATCAAACCTGAGGCGCTCTTCGCTCGCGGGAGGGCGGCCAAATAACCAGAGGTGCCACCGGTGTGACCCACGAAGCCCCGCTTCCACCCGTCGATGAGGGCCAGCGACAAGGCCCAGGCCGCCGACGTCGACCACGTCCCGAGGACCAGCCAACGCCATCGGGCGACTCGGGCCACGACAGGACCTCCTGTCACAACGGCCACCGCGATTGTCACTGCTACCGCGGTGGACCAGTCAACATGGGGCAACCACTTCCCGAGGATCGGCGCGGTCCCGCCCAACACCTTGTACTGTCCAGGCGTCTGATGGATGACAGGCGTCAGCCATCCCAGGTGGAGGTGGGGGACCTCGAAGGCCACCGCCACCACCAGCGCGACGGCGGAACCCCACGCCAGGTCGTAGCGGTATCGGCGGAACCACGAAGTCAGGTCGACACCCCGGGACTCGGGTCCTCCACGAGCGGCCCGATCGATACTCAGGGATCGCGGCATTTGCGAAGAGTACCTGCAGCACTGCCGGGTATTCCTGGCGTCCAACTACCCTGCCGTCGAGTTCAGACACGGCTCGCGGGCGTCCGAGAGGACCGTCCGCGTAGAAAAATTCTCACGGGTCACCGACTGGTGTAACGGATCCGGCAGATTGGGGACTACAAGCCGTGAGGATGGGTACCCAAGAACCGTGACCGGGGTTCCAGAGGACCAAAAGGCAGACCGACGGTGACGGAACAGGAAGGCGGCGACGCTGAATCGGAGCCTGTTGACGGTCAGGTCGAGCCCGAGGGAGAAAGAGTTGGCTCCGGGACCAAGCCGTCAGACGGTCGATCCGACCCTGAGGCCGATGAAGAACCCGACGAGCCCGTGGGCGGTCAGGCCGAACACGATGAAGTCGAGCCCGAGGCCGTCCCTTCGGGCGGTCAATCCGAACACCATGAAGTCGAGTCCGAGGCCGACCCCTCGGGCGGTCAATCCGAACAGGGGGCCGGGGGGGCCGATTCCGAGGCCGAGCCGCTCCACGTCCCAGCCCAGCACGAGCACCTGGTGGCGGTGGAAGCTGCCCCGTCGGCACAGGACCTCGCAACCGGAACCGGCGATCAGGTCGAGTCGGCCAGGACTGACGACTCCTCCTCCGGTTACGGCTTTCCTCGCGGGCTGTGGCAGGGGATCGACGAGAGGCCACCGCCGGGTCTGCCATCTCGGACCACGTGGCGGAGTCCCCTGCGAGGGCCGTGGATGACATCGGTTCTCGGCTTCCTCCTGCTGATCTCGCTTCCATTGGTCATCCTGACCGGCCTGCTCGACTACATCGCCTACGGCCCGAAACTTCACCAGGCCATTCCCGGCCACGTCGGATTCCTCCACCTGCCCTATTTCGACTGGCCCACCCGGCCGGTATGGCTCTTCCAGCTCACCGAGGGTCTCCATGTCGTCTTGGGCTTGGTCCTGGTGCCCGTCGTCCTGGCCAAGCTCTGGTCGGTCATGCCCAAGCTCTTCACCTGGCCGCCGGCCCGGTCGGTGGCCAACCTACTGGAGCGACTGTCGCTGTTGATGATCGTGGGCGGGATCGTCTTCGAGATGGTGACCGGCCTGCTGAATATCCAGTACGACTACATCTTCGGCTTCAACTTCTACACCGCCCATTACTTCGGGGCGTGGGTGTTCATCACCGGGTTCGTGGTACACGTGTCCCTGAAGCTGCCCACCATGGTCCGGAGCCTGCGCTCCCGCTCGCTGCGGGTCGAATTGCGCACGTCTCGAGCCGACACCAAACCGGAACCGCTGGACCCCGACGGACTCGTCGCGCTCGAGCCATCGGAACCCACCATCAGCCGCCGCGGCGCCCTAGCCCTCGTCGGGGGTGGGTCCCTACTGGTTGCCGTCCTCACGGCGGGACAGACGATCGGCGGTGTGGCTCGGAATGCCGCTCTCCTCGTCCCTCGCGGACGCTCCTACGGAAGTGGTCCCAACGACTTTCAGATCAACCGGACGGCGGTGGCCGCCAGAATCGACCCTTCCGCCACCAGCGCCGCCTGGCGGCTGTCACTCGACGGTGGGACCACCCCGATGACGCTGAGCCGACCCACGTTGTTGGCCATGGAGCAGCACACCGCCGAACTGCCCATTGCCTGTGTCGAGGGCTGGTCGACGACCCAGCGCTGGACCGGGGTACGACTGCGCGATCTGGCCCGACTGGCCGGCATGCCCGTGCCCGCGTCGGCCCACGTGCGGTCCATGGACACGAGTGGAGTGTTCGGGCAGGCCCGGCTGCAGTCCAATCAGGTACTCGACCCGGATGCCCTCCTCGCCCTCAAGGTGAACGGTGTGGACCTCTCGCTCGATCATGGCTTCCCCGCCAGGATCATCGTCCCGGCCATCCCCGGCGTGCACTGCACGAAATGGGTCGAGTCGATCCAGTTCGAGGCCTGAGATGCGAGTAGTGGTCAATCGCGTGAAAGCACAGTATGGGGCCCATCCCGTTCAACTGATCATCCTGCTCGGCAGCTTCGCGCTGGTGGGTTACATCGTCAGCGTCATGGGTGCGAAGCAGTTGTGGAATTCGAGGGTGTGGTGGCAGTCCATCCTCGTGTGGTTCCTCGGGGCGGTCGTCCTCCACGATCTGGTGATCTTCCCGTTCTACGCCATCGCCAACCGGTCGCTGGTGGCGGGGTGGCAGGCCGTGACCGGGCGGCTGCCCGATCGGAAGCCGCGCCTGTCGCCGGTGAACTACCTCCGCGTTCCCGCCCTGGCCAGCGGGCTCTTATTCGCGATGTTCTTCCCGGGGATCATCCGGCAGGGTGCGGCCGCCTACCGGCGGGCCACCGGCCTCACCCAGGCCCCATTCCTCGACCGGTGGCTGCTGATCACCGCCACCCTGTTCGCGGTGAGCGCCCTGGTCTACGCCATACGGTCGGCGTGGATGGGTCGGCAGGAGCGGCGGGGCCGTGGACCGTCATCTGAAACGGTCGCCGCCGGCGAACCCCTGTGAACTCATGATTGACGAGACCGCCACTGCGGTCCTCCCCCCCGAGGTAGAGGACTGTCCCGACCACGACGCCCCTGACGCACCGCTGGGGTGTCGGCAGGTGGTGGCCTCCGATGTGATGTACCGGTTGATCTCGTCCGGGGAGCCCTGTTGGATATCGGATGCGAGCGGCGCCCTTCGACGCCTGCCCATCGATCGGTGGATCGGAGGCGCCGGGTCTAGCATCGAGGACCGCCGGGCCGACCAGGCCATCCTGGATCTCTGTACCGGCTCTACCATGGACATCGGGTGCGGGCCGGGGCGGTTCACCGCAGCCCTGGCCGACCGGGGACTGCACGCTCTCGGCGTGGATGTCTCGGCCACCGCGGTCGAGATGACCGTCGAACGGGGCGGCACCGCGCTGCACCAGGACGTGTTCGCCCCCCTTCCCGGCACCGGCGAGTGGTCCCACGTGCTCCTGGCCGATGGCAACATCGGAATCGGTGGCGACCCCTACCGTCTTCTCCGGCGGGCTCGCCGACTGCTCGATCCGCAGGGGGTGGTGGTAGCTGAGGTCGACGCCCGAGCGACAGGCGTGACGCGGGAGTACCGCAGATGGGAAACGGATCACAGCGTAGGTCGGTGGTTCCCGTGGGCCCACGTGGGAAGGGATGCGCTGGGCGCCATGGCCGAGGCGGCCGGCTTCCTCCTCACCGACGCCGTCGATTTCGGCGAGCGCTTCGTGGCTGTGCTCCAGGTGGTTTGAGCCAAGTGGGACGCCGGCCATCCACCATCAGAGTGATCGGGCTCGCATCGCCACCCGGGGCGACCTCGATGGCCGGAGGTGGCCCCCTAACGTGCGCCCATGGACCGAACTGATCGGCCAGCAGACGATCGGTTCGGTGTAGTCGTCCCCTCCGGTCCCGAGTGCAGGACACCGGGGGCCTTCGCCGCCATCGCCCGGATGGCCGTGCGTTGGCGGTGGCTGGTGATCGGTGGCTGGTGCGCGGCCACGGTGCTGGCCGTCGTCCTCCTGCCCAAGCTGGGTGACGTGGTCCACAACGACACCACCACCTTCCTCCCTCCCTCGTCGCCCAGCCTGCGCGCCGAAGCGCTGGCCTCGCCCTTCGTCCACGAAGGTGTGCAGACCGGGATCCTCGTGGCGGTGAGCGAGCACGGGCGCCTGGGGCCGAGCGACCAGGCGGCACTACACCGCCTGGAGGATGACGTCCGGCGGGTAAAGCAGGTGACAGGAATCTCGCCAGGGGCGGAATCGGCCGACGGAAGAGCGGTGACCGTGATCGTGCAGTTCTCCGCCGCCACCGCCGGGGGCGGCGCCACCGGATCCGAAGCCGTCGCCAGCGTTCGGAGCGAGATGGCGGCCGACGCTCCCGCCGGCGTGCGGACCTACCTGACCGGGACCCTCCCCATCCTGATCGACCAGCAGCACGCGGCCAACCACACCGAGGACTATGCGGCCGTCCTCTCTATCCTGTTGATCCTGGTGGTCCTGGCCGCGGCCTTCCGGGCCGCGCTCGGTCCGGTGGTGGCGCTGGCCCCCGCCGTGCTGGCTTTCATGCTGGCCGGCCCGGTGATCGCCGAGTCGACGCACATCGGAGTGCAGATTTCCTCCCTGCTGCAGCTGCTCCTCACCGCCCTGGTGCTCGGAGCGGGAACCGACTACGGACTGTTCATCCTCTTCCGCTTCCGGGAGAACCTTGGTCGGGGGATGACCGTGGAACGAGCCATCGTCGCGGCCATGGGCCGTGTGGGCGGGTCGGTCGGGCTCTCGGCACTCACCGTGATCGTGGCCCTCTCGAGCCTGATCATCGCCCAGTTCGGGCTGTACCGGGGTGTTGGCCCCGGCCTCGCCCTCGGCATACTCACCGTGCTGGCCGTCGAGGTGACACTCCTGCCCGCACTCTTGTCGCTGGTGGGGAAGATCGCCTTTTGGCCCAGTCGACCCGGGCCCCATTGGTCCGAACCGGGGGCGTGGGGCAAGGTGGCGGCACGGGTCTGTGGGCGACCGCTTCGCGCCCTGCTCGCCGGCACTGTGGCCTTCACCGCGCTGTCCCTGGTCGTCGTCGCCTACGCACCTTCGGGTTTTAATCCGGGCGGCACCATCGCCGGGAGCAACTCGGCAGCTGGAGCCACCGTGCTCCAGCACTTCTTCGGGGTGAGCTCCGACAACCCGACAGACGTCGTGCTGCGATTTCCGTCTTCGGTCTGGACCGACACACGTCAGGTGGCGAGGGCCGAGCAGGAGCTCTACCACAGCCAGCAGTTCTCCAACCTGGTGGGTGCGTTGAATCCCAACGGGACCTTT
>DASXMT010000201.1:0-5879 GCA_036495505.1 Acidimicrobiales bacterium
AGCGCATCCACTTGGGCTCGGGCATCTTCAACCCGCTACCCCAGGTCAACCACCCGGCCAAGGTGGCCGAGCGGGTGGCCATGCTCGACCACCTGTCCAACGGGCGCTTCGAGTTCGGCACCGGGCGGGGTGCGGGCAGCCTGGAGATCCTCGGGTTCCTACCCGGCATGAAGGACCTGTCGGGCACCAGGGAGATCTGGGAGGACGTCATCGAGGAGTTCCCCAAGATGTGGCTCCAGGACACCTACGAGGGATACGAGGGCAAGTTCTGGTCGCTGCCCCCCCGCAAGATCCTGCCCAAGCCCTACGGCAAGCTCCACCCGGCCATGTGGTACGCCGCCGGCAACACGTCGAGTTATGCCATGGCGGCCCAGAGGGGGCTCGGGGTGCTGGGGTTCTCCGTGGGTTCCTTTGACGAGCTGGGCCCGGTGATGGAGGCCTACAAGGCCGACATCGGTAACGCCGACCCCATCGGTGCATTCATCAACGACAACATCATGGTGACCACGGCCGCGTTCCTGAACGAGGACGGCAAGGCGGCGGAGAAGTCGTTGCTCGACTCACATATGACCTACCTGCAGAGCAATGTGTTCCGCTACCACGACACCTTCCCCCACCCACCTGAGGTCCCGGTGTGGCCCGAGCTGATCCCCGACGTGACCGCTGAGCAGATCCCCTACCTCAAGGCGGCGGGCACGATCGTCGGTGATCCCGATCACGCCCTCGAGCAGTGCAAGCGATGGGAGGCAGCCGGCGCCGACCAACTCTCCTTCGGGATCGGCACGGCCAGCAAGGAGGAATCACTCGAGATGGTACGACTCATGGGTGAGCACGTCATCCCCAAGATCGACACCGACCCGGTGCACCGCACCACCCGCATGCGCGAGGCGGCCGCGGCCAAGCTGTGAGCACCGAGTGGTAGGGACACCGAGCGGTAGGGGCTGAGTACCGGCAACAACTGGGCTTGGCCCCTACCGGGTGCCGGTAGATCCGGTACTCAGCTCCTAAAGCCGCTAGTGGGTGGCCACCGTGTCGGTGTTGCGCCCGGACCGGAGCACGGTGCCCGAGAGGGCGCCGGTAGGTTCGCCGTCGGCGATGGACGGGGTGCCGTTCACGAACACGGACGTGACCCCCGATGACGAGGCGATGAGGCGCAGGCTGTCGCCGGGCAGGTCGTAGACCCGCCGAGCCGGACCTGCGTCCACCGTCTCGGGGTCGAAGATGACCACGTCGGCGTAGGCCCCTTCTCGGAGTTGTCCCCGGTCACGGAGGCCGAATAGCCGGGCGGGCACGTCGGTGATGAGGTGCACGGCCCGCTCGAGCGACACCAGCTTCCGGCCGCGCAGCGTGTCGGCCAGGAACCTCGTGGGGTACGGCGACCCGAGCATACGGTCGAGGTGGGCGCCGGCGTCGGACCCGCCCAGCAACACGTCGTCGTTCTTCCACAGGTCGCGGCGAGCGGCCCAGTCGACATCGGTGTCGCCCACCGGCAAGGGCCACAGCACGGTGGCAAAGTCGTCCGCCTTGGCGATCTCGATCAGTACATCGGCCGGGTCGGCCCCGCGCTCCTTGGCGATGTCGACGACCAGGCGCCCCTCGTACTGCTTGTTCTCCGGTGCGACGGTATCGCCGATGCGGTAGTTCGAGAAGTCGGCCAGCCGTTCGAAGGCGGTGCCTTTGGCCGCGAGCTGCATCTCCTCCCGCACCGCGGGGTCCTCCAGCTTGGCCGCCTTCTCCTTGGGCGGTAGGGAAAGGATGGCGTGCCAGCCAGGAATGAGCCAGAGCGCGCAGAAGGTGGCCAGGCTCATGTTCTGGTCGGCGAAGATGGGCATGGTCAGGGCCACCACCCGCCCGCCGATCTCCCGGGCCCTTCTGGACGGCGACAGCTGGTGTTCGGTCCGCTCACCCGAACGGGCTGAGATGGACAGGACGTTCCAGTTGAGTGGCCGGTTGGCCTGGGCGCTCATCTGAGCCAGCAACTCGGTCTCCTGGTCACTGAAGCCCTTGAGGCAGCCCTCGACGATGGCCTCGAGCGTGGTGCCGGAATGCTCGCTCACCTCGCGGCAGAGGGCGAGTAGCTCCTCCTCGGAGGCGGCACGGCTGGGTACCGGCTTGGCGTCGCCGTCGATATGCGTGGAGGACCTTGTGGTGGACAGGCCCAGGCCCCCGGCGTCGAGTGACTCTCGGAGCAGGGCGATCAGCGTGTCGACTTCCTCGGGGGTGGCCTCCCGCTCACCGGCCTCACCGCCCAGGACGTAGCGGCGGAGAGCGCAGTGGCCGACCAGGAACCCGGCGTTGACCCCGATACGCCCCTCGAGCCCGTCGAGGAACTCGCCGAAGGTCTCCCATCCCCACGCAACGCCCTGCTCGAGGGCCTTGAGCGGCATACCCTCGACCTGGGCCATCATCCTGCGGGTGAAGTCGGCGTCCGCCTCCTTGAGGGGAGCCAGGGTGAAGCCGCAGTTGCCCCCGATGACCGAGGTCACGCCGTGGTTGCTCGATGGCGTGGCATAGCCGTCCCAGTACAGCTGGGCGTCGTAGTGGGTGTGCGGGTCGACGAAACCCGGTGTCACGATCCGGCCGGTGGCATCGATCGTCTCGGTGGCCGGTTCGTCCACCTGGCCCACGGCCACGATCCGGTCCCCCCGGATGCCCACGTCGGCTTTCCGGGGAGGGGCCCCGGTGCCGTCCACTACGGTTCCACCTTTGATCAAGTAATCGAGGATGACGGACCTCCAGTTCTGAGTGCGCGGGTCACTGGGTAACGCCGCGGCGTCGTACCCTGAACGCTACTGTCAGGTTTGGCGAACCGCCACTGTGTAGCGTCGAAGCACATGACCACCAACTCGGCTTCGAACGTTGACTTCGGCATGCAGTTGCCCATCCAGGCCCGGTCCCGGCTGCAGTGCGATCCCTGGGAGGACGAAGCCGGGGCCGAAGAGCTGGCCCTGATCGCCCAGGCGTGTGACACCGCCGGGTTCTCCCATGTGGGGGTGTGCGATCACGTGGCCGTCCCGCGGGACCAGGTGGAGCGGATGCAGACGGCCTGGTACGACACCGTGGCCACCCTGGGGTGGCTGGCCGCCCTGACCACGCGGGTCCGCCTCTTGTCCCACGTGTTCATCCCCGCATACCGCCACCCTCTGGTCACGGCCAAGTCGTTTATGACCCTCGACCACCTGTCGGGCGGCCGGGTCATTCTGGGGGTGGGGGCCGGCCATGTGCAGGGCGAGTTCGACGTCCTCGGGGTCCCCTTCCACCAGCGGGGCGCGCTCACCGACGAGGCCATCGACGTGGTGCGGGCCGCGTTCGACGACGAGTGGCCCGACATCGACACGCCCCACTACTCCGTGCACGACGTGGGCCAGTCGCCCCGCCCGGTCCAGGCCCACCTGCCCATCTGGGTGGGCGGCTCCTCCATGCCCGCCCTCCGCCGCGCAGCCACCCGGGGCGACGGCTGGCTGCCCCAGGGTCCACCGGCCGACGGCATGACCCGGGCCATCGAGATCCTCACCGCGGAACGGGAACGGGCGGGCCGAACCGGCCGATTCGATATCGGCGGTGCGGCCAAGCCGCTGTACGTAGGCACGCCCACGTGGGACATCGGCGACAACGCCGTTGCCGGCGATCCCCAGGAACTGGCCGACACCATCAGGGAGTGGGTCCTCCCCGGGGTCACCTATCTGCAGATCCGCTTCCGGTGCCGGAGCGCCGACGAGTTGGTCGACCAGATTGCCGTCTTTGGCGCCGAGGTGATCCCGCTGGTCAGGACCTGAGCGACCCGATGGGGGCGGTCCAACTCGGCGACGTCGGTCCGGCCGCGGAACGCGTGCCTACTTGACGAAGGCGCCGCCGTCGACGGGCAGCTGGACCCCGGTGATGTACCGGGCCTCGTCGGAGCAGAGGAAGACGATGGCGGCAGAGATGTCCTTGGCCTCCACCCACGAGATGGGCAGCGGGCTGTGGCCGAACATATTTTCCTCGAGGTCGGCTCGGCCGGGATCCTCCTTGTCGGGCATGAACAGCTTGTAGGTGTTCGGGTTCTGCAACATCGGGGTGTCGGCGCTGGTCGGGTGGACGGTGTTCACCCGGATCCAGTGGGGTGCCAGCTCGTTGGTCAGTGACTGCATGAGCCCGACCACGCCGTGCTTTGCCGCCGAGTAGGGAGAGGTATGGGAGAAGCCCCGGAGGCCCGCCGTCGAACTGGTGATCACGATCGACCCACCCTGATTGCGCTCGATCATGGGGGGGATGGCGGCCCGCACCGTGTTCCACACACCGGTGAGGTTGACGTCGATGATGTCCCGCCAGGTCTGCTCGGGGTAGTCCCAGGACTGCATCAGGTTGATCACGCCGGCGTTGGCCAACACGATGTCGACCTGGCCGAACATCTCGATCCCCTCGTTGAGGACGGCACTGATGCCGGCGAAGTCACGGACGTCGGCCTTGCGGGCCACGATCTTGCCTCCGGCTCCCTCGACCAGGCGGACCGTTTCTTCCAGGT
The DNA here is from genome assembly GCA_036495505.1 of Acidimicrobiales bacterium. GTDB lineage: Bacteria > Actinomycetota > Acidimicrobiia > Acidimicrobiales > RAAP-2 > DASXMT01. The sequence goes on from DASXMT010000201.1 coordinate 4,505, forward strand.
CCTCCGGCGTAGCCAGCGGGTAGAGGGCGGCGATCGACGGGATGTCCTCGCAGATGTCGAAGGCGATGATGTCGGCACCCTCTTCGGCCAGCCTCACGGCGTGGGAGCGACCCTGCCCCCGGGCGGCCCCCGAGATGAACGCCACTTTCCCGTCGAGCTTCCCCATCATTGACCCCCAGTGTGCTCCGGCGCCCGCCGGTGTGCGGGGCGACGATACTCGTTTGTCAGTATACGGTCCCGCTGGCTCCGGGCCCAAGGCGACGTCCACGCAGAGGGCCGGCCGCTGGCGGTCAGGGCCGGATCTCGCCGATCCCAGGCCATGTGGACGGCCGGGCCATGGCTCGGGGAGGTCGATGGCTATCGTCGAGACAGAGCGACGGACCGACGGAACAGAAACGAGAGGGAACGCCATGGACGACGACAAGGCCGTGCAGCTGGTGGCCGACGAGCTGGCGATCCGGAACCTGGTGGCCCGGCTGGCCCATCTGGCCGACATGGCCACCGACCTGGACGTCTACCTCGACTGCTTCACCGACGACGCTGTGTGGGAGTTTCCCGGGAGTGCCAGCGAGAACCTGGGACACAGTCGGACGGAGGGCAAGGACGAGATCGCCGCCGACCGCCGGGGACGCCGGGCCGACGGGTTCCAGGGGCCGGGCACCAACACCAGGCACGTGAACACCACGCTGGCCGTGCGGGTCGACGGGAGCGACACGGCCGAAGCCGAGTCCTACTGGCTGTTCGTGGGGGACACGGCGGGGACACCCGTCGTCCGGGACATCGGTCACTACCTCGACCGCTTCACTCGCACCCCCGCAGGCTGGAAGCTCGCCTCCCGCCGGATCACCACCGGCTGAGCCAGGCCTGTCCCTGACTCATGGCTGCTTGATCGGGACCTTCCCCACCCCGCCGGCATACGGTGGACCCATGGCGCACACGGCCGGCCCGTACTGCCCGGTCAGGCCGAAGTGGTTGGTGGGCGAGTAGTGGTAGTCGATGCCGATGAAGGTCTTGCGACCCATGCCCTCGATGGCCTTCTTGATGGCGGTGGGGTCGGTCGAGTGGTACTTCTCGATGGCCGCGGCCATGATCTCGACCGGAACGGAGTCCGAGGCGATATAGGTCAGGTAGTTGGTGCTGGCCGCGCCGGTCACCGCGCTGTACTTGGCGAACAGGTCCTGCTGCTCGGGCGTGAACGTCTGGCTGGGCGAGCTGGCGCAGTCGACATAGGGGGCATAGGCCTTGGCCGCCAGCGCGCCCATGGCGTCGAACCCGTCGTACCAGGCACCGGCCGAGGACAGGATGGTGGGCGACCAGTTGGCCGACTGCATGGCCTGCCACACCGGTCCGAACCCGACGCCCAGGTAGACGACGA
>DASXMT010000202.1:0-1588 GCA_036495505.1 Acidimicrobiales bacterium
ACTGCGAGTCGCCCATAGACGTGCGCAGTGATGTAGTTCCAAGTGGGCACCACACGTCCGTGCTCGGCCTTGCTCGGATACCAGGCCGGGGAAATGTACGCATCTGGCCCCCGCACGATGACCATGGCCTCGCCAACCACCGGGCGCCGCCACTGGTCGTTGTTGCGGGCGAGATGACCACGAAGGGTCCTCATGCCCGGGTCATAGACGAACGGCAGCATGGTAGCGACCACGCCCTGTGGTGTCGCAGTGATCAGGTCAGCGGCACCGTGGTGAGCGAGCATGTCGTCGACGGCCCGCTCGTCGGGGGCGAAAGAGGCGGGAATGTACATGCTGTTCAGTATGTCGGCCCGTTGCTGGTCACAATGACGGCTCAGCCCCTTGGTTCGGCGGGGACAAGCCAGCCTCCTTCAGCAGCCGTCGCTCGTCGACCTTGCTGGAAGACGTCAAGGGAAAGTCGCCCACTAAGACGAATTGATCGGGCAGCATCGTTTCCGGGAGGCGTTTGCTGGCGGCCTGGCGGGCGGCGAGAGGGGTGAGCTCGCCGTCGGGCACCACGAACGCGACGACCCCCAGATCGCCCTCCAGGTCGAAGGTCGTGCACGCCGCGGATGCGACCCCGTCGATACTACCGAGCGCCTCGATCACCTCGACCAGCGACATCCTCACACCATGTCGCTTGATGACGCGGTCCGAACGCCCCACGTATACGTAGTTGCCCCGGTCGTCGCGGAAGACGAGGTCACCAGTGCGGTAGAGGGTGGTTCCTTCGACGACGTCCGTCCGCAGCACAGCTGCGCTCAGCGCCGGGTCGTTCAGATATCCAGCCATGAGCTGCAGTCCGCCGATGTACAGCTCGCCGACCACTCCAGGACGATCCACCAGCCTTCCGTGCTCATCAACGAGGTGGAACGAGCTCCCGGGATGAGGATGACCGATCGGTACCAGCCCCGCGTCGAGCAACTCGGGCGTCAGTTCCAGATGGGCGACGGCGATGGTCGTCTCGGTCGGGCCGTACCGGTTCACCACCCGCAGTCCCGGACTGGCGGCCCACAGCGCCCTGATATCGGCCGTGGACGGCGCTTCGCCGCCCAGGGCCATCACTCTCAGCGGGGTGTCAGCCAACCGCGCCAGACGGCCGCTGGCCCGGAGCAACCGGAGGTAGCTGGGAGAGAAGCTGGTCGCGGTGATCCCCTCGCTGACGACAATCGAGAAGAACCTGCGTGGGAACAGGAGGGCTTCCCGGTCGGGGATGACGAGGGGGACGCCGCGCACGAGCGGAGGAAAGATGGCAGAGAAGGACCCGTCAAAGTGCACGGGCGAAACGCATAGGCCCCGGTCGTCCGCGGTGAGTCCCACGGCGTCGGCGCATGCTTCGACTGCGGTGAAAAAGGCCTCCGGGGAAATCTGCACCCCCTTGGGGATGCCGGTCGTTCCCGACGTGTAGATGACGTAGGAGATGGGGCCCGTCACGGGTGGTGGCGTGCGCCCATCTGCGACGCTCAACGCCGAAAGGGAGGTCCACGCCGTGCCGACGGGAAGTCCCGATGGCGCCGTTTGATCCGAGCCTGCGGTGATCACCTGTGCG
>DASXMT010000203.1:0-16856 GCA_036495505.1 Acidimicrobiales bacterium
ATGGTGGGTGGATCCCGGTGTGAGTGGATCTGGTGTGGGTGGATCTGTGGTGTTGGGAGTGCACAGTACCAGCGGAGCCCTCCCACGAGCACAGCTGTGCTCGCACCGGGACCAACTGGGTAGGATGACCGACCGTGAAGACGGACAGCGACCCGGTGGCCGGGTTCCGGGTCGAGCTCGTGTCGTGGTTGGCGGAGAACCTGACGCCGGCCGTGATCGAAGCCGGGCAGGCCGGCATGGACGCGGGCGACAACTTCGAGATACTCCGTAGGTGGAACCAGACCCTGGCCGATGCCGGTTGGGCGGCCGTCGCCTGGCCCCGGGAGTTCGGGGGGCGAGAGGCAGGCATCGCCGAGCAATTGGCCTTCTTCGAGGAGATGTCGGCGGCCCAGGCACCCGGAGTCATCAACGTCATCGGCGTCTCCAATATCGCCCCGGCCATCATGGCGGTGGGGACCGAGGAGCAGCGAGCACGGTTCCTGGCCCCGATGCTGCGGGGGGACGAGATCTGGAGCCAGGGCATGTCCGAGCCCGACGCAGGCTCCGACCTGGCCTCGCTGCGCACCGCTGCCCGGCTCGAGGGGGACACCTTCGTGGTGAACGGCCAGAAGACGTGGAACAGCTTGGGTCGCCACGCCGACTGGTGCCAGCTCTACGTCCGCACCGACCCGGAGGCCCCCAAGCACAAGGGCATCAGCTGCCTGCTGGTCGATATGACCTCGCCGGGGGTCGAGGTGCGACCCCTGCGCACCATCGCCGGCGAGCTGACCTTCTCGGAGCTGTTCTTCTCCGACGTTGAGGTCCCCCGGGCCAACCTGCTCGGGCCGCTCCACGAGGGGTGGCGGGTGGCCATGACCACCCTCAGCCACGAGCGGGCCGGAGTGGCCCGGCTGCACCTGTCGTTGAGCGATCGGCTCGACAAGCTGATGGCCGCGGCCAAGGGACGCCCCGCCCTCGCTGATCCGGTCATCCGGGACCGCCTGATGGCCCTCTATGCCCGCATCGCCTGTATGCGCTGGACGACGACCCGTGAGCTCCAGGCCATCGGGCAAGGGCGCCAGCCCTCCCCCACCATGGGCAGCATCGCCAAGCTCATGTGGTCCCTCACCGAGCAGACACTCGCCGAGCTGGCCGTCGACCTGCTCGGCCTCGAGGCCCTGAGCGGCCCGTGGGCCAAGAACCTGGCCTCGTCCCGACAGTCCACCATCGCCGGCGGCACCACCGAGATCAACCGGAACATCCTGGGCGAGCACGGTTTGGGTCTGCCCCGCTGAGGGATGGGTCGCCACGACGCTCGGGAGTCGTCTTGACGTCCGGTTGGCCGTGGGTCAGCATCTCGCAAACACTCGATTTCGAGGAGCTCGAACGAGGGCAGACGTAAGGGGGGCGCTGTGGCGTCGTTGTGGGACTACGAGGGAACGCGAGTGGTTGTAGCCGGGGGTGGTAGTGCCGGCATGGGAGCCGCAGCGGTGACCGAGCTGACCAAGCTCGGCGCTGAGATCCACGTGCTCGACCTCCGAGAGCCACCCGGTGACGTAGCCAGCTACCAGGCCACCGACCTGCTCGACCCGGCAGCCACCGAGGCGGCCGTGGAGAAGATCGGGGGTGAGGTCGACGCGCTGTTCTATTGCGCCGGCCGTCCGGGCGGCCGGTACAGCGATCTCGAGGTGATGACGGTGAACTTCGTGTCCGCCCGCCACCTGGCGGACCTGGTCGTGCCTCACATGCCCGTGGGATCGGCCATCGCCTCGATCTCCTCCACCGCCGGGGCAGGTTGGATGGCCAACATCGCCAAGTGGCTGCCGCTCGTGCACACCCAGGGGTTCGAGGCCGGCCGGGCCTGGTGCGAGGCCCATCCCACCGAGATCAACGGCGGCTACGCACCGTCAAAAGAGGCCCTTATCGTCTGGACCCAATGGGCCGCTCTGGGTCTGGCCCACAAGGGGATCCGGGTGAACGCCATCAGCCCGGGGCCGACCGACACGCCGATGATGCCCGACTTCATAGAGCAGGTGGGAAAGGAGTTCATGGACAACTTCCCCATCCCCCTGGAGCGGCGAGCACGCCCCGAAGAGCAGGCCTATCCGTTGATCTTCCTCAACAGCCGGGGCGCCTCCTACATCACCGGCGAGAACCTGATCACCGACGGTGGGACCATGGGCTCGATCATGACCGGCACCATCGATCCCGCCGTCCTCGGCGGAGCAGCCGCCCGGTAGAGACGCGAGCTCGCTACGAGCGCAAGCTCGGGTTCGAGCCCCTACGCAGGGGGGAGGCCACCGGCGTAGGTCTTGGTCTCCGTGTACTGCTCGAAGCCCTCGACGCCGTTCTGACGGCCGATGCCGCTGGCCTTGTACCCGCCAAAGGGAGCGTCGGGGCCGTACCAGACGCCACCGTTGATGCCGGCCGTCCCCGCCCGGACCCGCCGGGCAACGGCCATGGCCCGCTCCTCGGAAGCAGAGGTGACCCCAACCCCGAGGCCGTACTGGTTCTCGTTGGCCAACCGGACGGCGTCGTCATCGTCCTCGAAGGGCACCACGACCAGGACCGGGCCGAAGATCTCGTCGCGGGCGATGGACATGGTGTTGTCGACATCGGCGAACAGGGTCGGCTCCACATAGAAACCCTTGTCGAACTGGGGCGGCCGGCTGCCACCGACGACCACCCTGGCCCCCTCGGCCTTCCCCTTCTCGATGTAGTCGAGCACCCGATCGCGCTGCAGGGCGCTGATCTGGGGGCCCTGGATGTTCGCCGGGTTGGTCGGGTCGCCGTAGGGGACGTTGCGGAACCCCTCCTCCATCATGGCGATTCCCTCCTCGTACCGGGAACGGGGGAGCAGCATCCTGGTCAACATGACGCAGCCCTGTCCCCCGTGGGTGCAGATGGTCCAGGCCATGGACAGCTTGGCTTCGAAGTCGGCGTCCTCCAGGATGATGTCGGCCGACTTGCCTCCCAGCTCCAAGAACAGCCGCTTGAGGGTGGGCGCGCCCTGCTCCATGATCCGGCGACCAACTCCGGTCGACCCGGTGAACGAGATGAGGTCGACGCGGGGGTCGGTGACCAGGTCCTCGGCCACCGCGTTGTCCGACGTCGTCACCACTTGCAGCACGCCCGGGGGGAAGTCGGTTCGCTCGGCGGCCAGGCGACCGATGCGAGTGGCGTTCCACGGGGTGTTGGGCGCGGCCTTCAAGATGACGGTGTTGCCTGTGGCCAGCGCCTGGCCCAGCTTCTGGATGGCCACTTCGAAGGGGTAGTTCCAGGGCACAATGGCGCCGACCACGCCGACAGGCTCCTTGGCCACCTTGCGCCAGCTTCGGGTGCCGAAGGCGTTGCCCTCGGGGAGGTCCCGCTCCCACTCGAACTTGTCGATGAAGTTGGTCGGCCACACCAGTCCCTCGGAGAGCGGCGCATCCAGTTGGGGGCCGTAGGTAATCAGAACCGGCGCCCCCACCTCGGCGACGAGCTCGGCCCGCAGCAGCTCCTGCTCCTCTTCCAACGCGGTCTGAAGCTGGCGCAGGCAACGCTTGCGCAGCTCCTTGTCGGTGGCCCAGGCGGTCTGGTCGAAGGCCCGGCGGGCCGCACCGATGGCCTCGTTCATGTCCTCGTGACCGGCGTCGGCCACCTGACCCAACACCTCTTCGGTCGCCGGGTTGATGTTGTCGAACACCTTTCCCGACTTGGCCTCGACGAGCTTGCCGTCGATCTGCATCCGCTGTTCGCCCTGTACGGCCGAGGCGCTGTCACTGGTTGTCATGGCGTTCCCTCCCTTGACGGCCGAACGGCCGATGGCCCATGAGCCCCATGACCCACCTCGGCACGAAGTACTCCCCGACCGCAGGAGACCGCCTGTCCGCTCAACTTGGTCAGGCTACCGAAGCCAGAAAACGAGGCTTCTCACTATGCTACCGATCGGAGCCTACTGCACCCAATCCCATGCTCCCCGGCCGGCCAACGGCGCTGGCCCCAGGCATCTTCGTGTACGGTTCCCCACTCATTGGCGCGATGCAATCGGCACCAGCGGCCATGGGGATCGGGCATAGAGCGCACGGAAGGGGACGTTCATGGAATTGAAGGCTGGGGTACAGCTCAAGAGCGCGGTGAGCACTACGGAGGTAGTCGTGGTGCGGGCGCCCAAGGACGAGGTCACGCTGACTTGTGGCGGAGCACCCATGCTGGGCCGGGACGAGGAGTCATCCGGGGCGGCCATCCAGGCCGGCGACGACGGCTCCTCTCTCCTGGGCAAGCGGTATGTCGATGAGACCTCCGAGATCGAGGTGCTCTGCACCAAGCCCGGGGACGGCACGCTGGCCGTCGACGACCGGGCCCTGGAGTTGAAGAGCGCGAAGCCGCTGCCCTCGTCGGACTGAACCGGCTTCGTGCGGTTAGACACCCATGGTGCGTAAGTCGTCAAGCGGCACGATCCGCTACGTCTGGCCAAGCTCGCTCTTCGTCGTAGGTGCACTGGTGCTCGAGACATCCGTGAAGGATCCCAACCCAACGGTTGGCAAGCTGTCGTAGGGCCTGGTGGTGTGTCTTGTCGCGGGATTTGAGCTGGTCGTAGTAGCGCCTCGCTCCTGGCGACTTGGTGATCGAACAGAAGGCCCATTGGTCGAGGGCATCGGCGAGGCGCCGGTTCCGAGCAAAGCGAGCGAGGACGACCCTGGACTTCCCCGAGGCCTTGGTGATCGGTGACGTCCCGGCATAGTTCCTGCGAGACTTGCCGTCGGCATAACGAGTCCGGTCATCACCGAACTCGGCGAGCACCCGGGCGCCGAGGATCGTCCCCAGTCCCGGCAAGGAGCGGATGATCTTCGCGTCCGGGTGCTTCTCAAAATGCTCCGACAGAGCCCCTTCGAGTTCGGCGATCTCGGTGTTGTAGTGGGAGATCATCCGAATCGCCGAGGCGGTAACAGCCCCATAGGCACCGGTGAGCACGGCTGGTTGCCCGAGTTGTTCTGATCGCAGGGCCAGTTGGATCTCCTCTGCTCGTTTCTCGAGGTTCCGCTGGCGGCCGGCTCGGCGGAGGGCCGAGACCAACTTCGAGCGGGACAGCTGGCGTCCGAGCTCGGCAGTTGGGGCCACGGCCAAGACACCCACGGCATCGGTGCTGGCCAGGTCGGTACCGAAGGCGACCAGAGCGCCCGGGTAGTACTCCCGCAAGGCCGACCGGAGGGCGTTGACCTGGCGTTGACGCGCCCAGATCGCATTCTGGTGGGCTCTGGCCAAGACCTTCACGGCCTCGGCCAACTCCGAGTCGCCGGCCACCTGGCGATGGTTATGGCGGTCGGTGCGGACCAGATCAGCCAGCATCTTGGCGTCGCCTGGGTCGGATTTGGCCCCCGAGACGTGGTGGCGGTCCCGGTAACGCGACGATGCCATCGGGTTGACGGCATAGATCTGGTACCCGGACGCAACGAGAGCGGTCACCAGCAGGCCCCGGTCGATCTCGATCCCGACGATCACCCCTTCGGGTTCGTCGGCATGGCTACCAATCAGGGCATGCAGCTCAGCCAGCCCCGCAATGCCCTCTGAGATTCGTCGTTTCCCGAGGACATAACCCTTTTCATCCATCACGCAGATGTCGTGGTGGGCCTCTGCCCAATCCACCCCAACGAAGATCATCAGCCACCTCCATCTCACCGGTCATGAAACGAGCCTGGAGGAAACGGCGGCGACCTAATGGATAAGTGCTCGTGGCACGACACCCCTACAGCCGTATCCGCTTACCTCACCAAATCGCCAGGGCACGTTCTAACCGTAGAGTTCACGACCCAGGAGCCTTGAGTGCTCACCGGCGAGTGGCTCGGTGACAGCCTTGCTCCAACGAGCCGGGCCATCCAGTCCCATTAGGAGGCGCCCGACTCCTTCACCGCCTGCGACTGCTTCTCGGCCACCTGGCGCGGGAGGCGTCCGCCTCGCTTGGCCATGAATTCCCGCACGTCGGTGGCGCCACTGGCGATGGTGGTGAAGTCGGCCGTGCTCTGGAGGTGGACCCGCATGCCCATGGTCTCCCACGCCCGCTTGACCCCGGCCTTGACCGTCATGATGGTGGTCAAGGGCATCTGGGCGATGGTCGCCGCCATTTCCTCGACCGTCGCCTCGAGGTCGGCCCGCTCGACCACCTGGTTCACCAAGCCCCACTCTTTGGCTTCCTCGGCTGACAGGGTCGGGGCCAGGTAGAGGTACTCGTAGGCCCGCTTCCAGTTCATCAGGGCCCAGGGCTCGATGAGGGTCTGGGCGCCCGGCAACCCGAAGCCCTGAGGCAACGGCATCTGGAAGTAGGCATCATCCGACGCCACGGTGAGGTCGGTCAGGTAGCCGTAGACCGTTCCTCCCCCGACGCAGTAACCGTGGATCTGGGAGATGGTCGCCTTGGGGAACTCCCACAGGTTCAACGGCGGCCACAGGAAGAGGTCGTAGTTGTGGGCCTTCCACGTGCGTTCGGGCGTGGGCCCGGTGGTGGGATACACCTCGGCCATCTGCTCGGGTTCGACGATGGCGTGACCGGCACAGAAGCCGTTGCCGTTCGCCTTCACGATGAGGACCTTCACCTCCTCGTCGCGATTGGCCCATCTGAGCGCGTCCTCGAAGTCCCAGACCTGCTGGGCGGTCTGGATATTGGCCTTCTCGGGCATGTTCAAGACGATGCGAGCGATCGGCCCGTCCTTTTCGTAGATGATCGTCTTCATCTCGGTGCTGTCCATGTCGGCTTCCTCCTGGTCAGGCGATCGACGGACACGGAGGCGCCAGCCTCGGTCCCCGACCACGATGGGTGCGGAATCAGAGCGTTCGGAATCAGAGCGTTCGAATCAGAGCGTTCGGAATCAGAGTGGGTGGAATCAGTGTGGGTGGAATCAGTGTGCGAAATCAGAGCGTGCGGGATCGCCCTCGATGCCGGTGCTGAGCCTGAGGCCATCAAGGCGCCGCTGCCCGCTCGGCCTGGAGCCGTCGCTTCAACACCTTTCCGTTGGGCTCTCGGGGCAGGGTGTCGACGAACTCGATCGTCCTCGGCCGCTTGAAGTCGGCCAGGCTCTCCGACAGGCGGTCGAGGATGACCTTCGCATCGGGAACCGCTCCTGGCCGCAGCTCGATGATGGCGTGGACCCGCTGGCCCATCCGCTCATCGGGGAGGCCGATCACGGCCGAGTCGACTACATCGGGGTCGGCGGCTAGGGCGTTCTCGACCTCGGCCGGGTAGATGTTGGCGCCGCCGCTCAAGATGAGGTCGGTGCGGCGATCGGCGATGAACAGGTAGCCGTGCTCGTCCAGGTGACCCAGGTCCCCCACGGTGGCGAACCCGTCGCGGTAGGCCGCAGCGGTCTTATCCGGATCTCCCCGATAGGAGAAGGCCGCCCCGGGGAAGGAGCTGATGTAGATGGTGCCCACCTCTCCGGGAGGGGCCGGATGGCCATCCTCGTCGAGGACGCGTACCGACAGTCCGGGAAAGGGCCGACCGACGCTGCCCGGCTTGAACAACCATTCCCCGGGCGAGATGACCGTCCCCATCGCCTCGGTAGCCCCGTAGAGCTCCCAGATCGTCCCCCGGGGGAACACCTCCATGATGCGCAACTTGAGGGGCACCGGACAGGGGGCGGCGGCATGGATGAGCAAGCGGATGCTCGAGCGGTCGAAGGCGGCCCAGTCCGCTTCGAGGATCCGGACGAAATGGGCGGGCACCATCTGGGTCCGGGTGACCCGGTACCGGTCGATGAGCGAGAGGCAGCATTCGCCGACGAACTTGTCCTGCACCACCACCTGCCCGCCCTCCCACAGCGAGTACTCGGCATAGGCGCTGGGAGCAGTGTGGTACAACGGACCGCAGACCAGCTGAACCGTGTCCGGTCCGTAACCCCAAAAGGCGGCAACAGCCGACGTGGTAGCGAACGGGGCAGGGACAGGCGCCGGCCGCTCCACCGCCTTGGGTGCTCCGGTCGTACCCGAGGTGTAGCCGAGCAGGGTGGGTGCGGTGTTGAGGAAGTCGTCTCGGGGAGGAGCGCCGACCGCTTGGGGGAAATCGGGGCCGTCGACGTCGAGCACGGGAACCCCGTCGGCGGCGAGGCCCACCGGGCCCTCGGACACGCACGCCTTCATCCCGGAGTCACGAACGATGTACTCCGCTTCGCTGGGAGTCAGCCGGGGCGAGATGGGAACGAACATGGCCCCGAGGCGGGCGATGGCGTGGGAGACGGTGAACCACTCCGCTCGGTTCCGCAGTCCCATCCCGACGGTGTCGCCCGGGCCCACACCCAGCTCGGCCAGCCGAGCGGCCAGCCCGTTGGCATGCGCGTCGAGCTCACCGAAGGTCACCACCCGCGTACCGTCGATGATGGCCACGCGGTCGGGATCGAGAGCGGCGGTGGCCGCCACGCCACGCTGATGGGAACCGACCTGCCCGTTCAACGAAGGGCCGATCGCGCCGCGAAGCGAGCCCGAAGCTCCTTGCGGTCCACCTTGCCGAAGTCGTTGTAGGGGATCTCGTCTACCAACATGACGATCTCAGGAACCTTGAAGTTGGCTATACGCCCCCGGCAAAAATCCCGAAGCGCTTGATCGGAGATCGGCTCGCGCCCGACGATGGCACAACCCACCCGATTGCCCATCTCCGGATCAGGCACGCCCACCACGGCCACGTCGCGAACGGCGGGGTGGGTGCGCACCACCGCCTCCACCTCGGAGGGAGCGAACTTCTCCCCTCCCCGGTTGATGGTGTCGGTCAGCCGACCCGAAGGATACAGGTAGCCCTCATCGTCGGCGGAGACCATGTCCCCGGTCCGGAACCAACCAGCCGGCACTACCACGTCCGTGGCCTGGGCGCTCGGCACAACACTGCCCTCGCTCTTCACCCAGAGCTCTCCCACCATGCCCGTCGGCAGGGGGTCGCCGGTAGTCGGGTCGACGATCCGCACGTCTACACCGGGCAAGGGGCGGCCCACGGAAGCCAGGCGCTCGGCGGCGTGGTCGCCGGGACCGAGGGCGGTGATCGATCCCATGGTCTCTGTCTGGCCGAACGTGTTGGTGAGCTCCACACCGGGCAGTGAGGCCATGGCCCGCCGGATCAGGTCGGGCGAGGCCGGTGCGGCCCCGTAGGTCAAGCTGGTGAGCGAGTGCAGATCGGTGGTGGCAAAGTCCGGGTGATCCAGTATGCGGTGCAACATGGTCGGCACCAGAAAGCAGGTCTGCACGCCGTGGCGCGCCACCAGGGCCAGCCATTGGCCGGCGTCGAAACGGGTCTGGACGACCGTCGTGTTGCCCTTGGCCAGCTGCACCAGCAGCCCGAGCATCCCCCCGATGTGGACGAAGGGCACGCACATGAGTGCCACCGACGGCTTCGGCTCGACAGCAGGTGCGAAGGCGGCGATCTTCGGCCCGAGCAGACCGTGGGTCAGGGCCACTGCCTTGGGCGTGCCGGTGGTGCCGCTGGTGAACAGCACGACCGCCTCATCGCTCGGAACGGGATCCCCGACGACACGGTGCTGGTTGCCCTTTCCACCCAGGAGGTCGTCGAGGCCGAGCACGGTTGTGCCGCCCACCCCTCCAAGGGCGTCGACCGAGCCGGCCCCGGCTACCCCGATCGACGCCGTGTCCGCCGCCTCCATGAGCACGCTCAGCTCGCCACTGGTCAAGCGAGGGTTCATCAGCGCGGCCGCCGCCCGGGCATGGGTGGCGCCGATCAGGACAGCTGTCGACAGCACGCTGGTGTCGTCGACCAACGGAATGCGCCAGCCAGGAGCCACTCCGGCGGCACGGAGGGCGGCGGCGCACTGGCCCACGGCGGCACCGAGCTGCGCGTAACTGGTGACGGTCCCGTCGATGATCAACGCTGGGCGATCCGGATCCGAAGCGATGACCTCCTCGAGGATCAGGCCGAGCGGCCTGGCTGCGGGCATCAGCGTTTCGTCGCCCAGTAGCGGCCGGACGGCACCTGGTGCGACCACCGTGGCCCCGCATCCCCCTCGTCCGATGCCTGCATCGTGCTCCCCCAACATTCCGACCAGAGAGGTCAGCGACTACGTGCCTGCGTCCGTATCGACGTGCCCCACCCGGTAACCGGGCAAACGGGTTGCACACCCTGCGACGTCGCCCGGGCCTTCTCCCCTTCTGGCCCGGTCATGCCAGCAGGGGCGTTACCCGATCGGCGGAGTCTTCAGCATCGCTCCGGCGTCGAGGCGAATGTTCAGCCCGGTGATGTAACGAGACTCGTCACTGGCCAAGAAGGCCACGAGATGGCTGACGTCCTGCGGATCGATGAAGGGAATCGGCATGGCCTGCATCAGGGGCAGGAAGTCCATGACGTCCTCCCGCTTCGGGTTCTCCAGATCGGGGCGGAAAGCACGGTAGACGTCGACGTTGTGCAGAAGGTCGGTGTCGCAGTTGGTGGGATGAATGCCGTTCATCCGGATCATGTGCGACGCCAACTGCAAGGCCAGGACCTCGACGTAGCGCGCCACGGTCTGCTTGGCCCACGAGTAGCCGACGCCGCCGCTGTTGCCCATCATCTCGGTGGTCCCCTTCATCATCCCGGCCGTCGAGCCTGTGACGATGACCGAGGCCCCGGCTTGAAGGTGGGGCAGGGCAACGGCGACGGTGTTCATGGCGCCGATGAGGTCGACGTCGGTGGCATCAACGAACCCACCGCACAGCGTGTCGTCCCGGCCAGGGCAGATACCGGCGTTGGCCACGATCACATCCACGTGGCCGAATGCCTCGAGACCCTCCTCCAGGATTTCTTTCAGCTGCTCCCGGAGCCGTACGTCGCCTTTTCTGGCGACGATCTTGCGCCCCGTTGCTTCGACCTCCTTGACCGTTTGATCGAGGTCCTCGGGGGTGGCATTGGCGTAGTTCATGCTCGAGATCGGGGCACAGAGGTCGACGGCGATGATGTCGGCACCCTCCTCGGCCAGTCGGACGGCGTGGCTCCGACCCTGGCCTCGAGCCGCCCCCGTGATGAATGCGACCTTTCCGTCGAGCTTCCCCATGCGTCTTCCTCCCGGTTGATCGTTCGTGACCTCGTTCCCGAGAGGTTACAGGGAGGGCATGGCGAGCGTGAAACGAGCGTTGTCAATTTCCGTCCACGTGGATCGGGCGCTGATCGAGGGTGTCGCGTGCCTAGCGAACGAGCACGGCCACACAGGCGTTGGCGCCTCGGCCGATCACGTGGGTCAACCCGACCTGGGCGCCCTCCACCTGGCGGGCGCCGGCCGTCCCCCGGAGCTGGCGAACGATCTCCACCACCTGTCCGAGCGCCGAGGCCCCGAGGGGCTCACCTTTGGAGAGCAGCCCTCCGGAAGGATTGATCGGCAACGCTCCGCCCACGAGCGCGCTCCCGTCCTCGAGGATCCGTGCCTGTTCCCCCGACCTGCACAGTCCGAGCTCCGCCCAGGCCAGCAATTCGCGACCGGCGTCGGTATCCTGGCACTCCACCACGTCGACGTCGCACGGTCCCAGCCCGGCCTGGGCGTAGGCCTCGTCTGCGGCCAACGTACTCGGCGGTGTGATCGTGGTGTCGTCGATCCCACACAGCGGGGAGTCCTCGCCCAGGACGCTGCCGGGCAGGTGCGAACGCAGCGAGATGCCCGCCACCGTGACCCCATCGCCGTCTCGCTCCAGCACCGCCGCGGCCGCGCCCTCGTTGGGCGAGCACAGCATGAACAAGGTGAGCGGCTCGCAGATCATCCTGGCGGCCAGGACCTCGTCGACGGTCACCGCCTTTTGGAACATGGCGTCGGGGTTGGCCGCACCGTGTCGACGGTTCTTCACCACTACCTGGGCCAGGTGCTCGGTGGTGAGTCCGGCGTCCACGAGGAGCCGCTGGGCTCGGAGGGCGAAGTACGCCGGTGCCGGGCTGAGGCCGGCGGCCTCTTGCCAGGGGGCGAAGAACGACGAGCGGATGACACCCTTGGGCATCTTCTCGATGCCGAAGACCAACACTCGATCGTATTGTCCCGAGGCAATCGAGGCGGCGCCGAGCTGCAGGGCGGCGCCGCCCGACGCACAGCCGGCCTCGACGTCGTAGATGGGGATGCCCGTTCCGGCCAAGCCCCCCAGCACCCGGTGCCCGGCAGCCACCCCGCCGTAGGCCGTCCCGCAGAACGCCGCCTGCACCTGCCGCACCCCGATGGCCGCCTCGGCCAGGGCGGCTCGGACGGCGATGACGCCCATCTGGGTTCCCGTCACGCCCTCGAAGCGGCCGAAGGGATGCAGCCCGACGCCGCTGATCCGTACCTTGCTCATGGGCGAAATGCCCATGTCAGCACCGGCTCGCCATCGGGGCCGGGGAGCTCCTCCCCGGTCAGCTCGACCCGTGTACCCGGGGCCAGGCCCTCGCCGGAAAGTCGGGAGACGATCCGGAGCAACGGCTCGCCGTCCAGTTCGACGATGCCGAAGTGGTAGGGAACGGGGCCCGCGTAACCAGGCGGCGGCAGGTTGACCGACGTGTGCAGCCAGACGGTGCCGGTCCTCGGCAAGTCGAGCGGCTCGACGTCGTCGGCACCGGTGAACGGGCAGACCGGCGAGGGCGGAAAGTGCCGTTGGCCGCTGGTGGCCGAGTGCCCCCCCAGCAAGGTGATCCCATCGTCATCGACTCGCAGCACGGAAGGGTCAATGGGCCGGAGGGACACGATGGATCGCTAGGGCCGCGAGGGCGAAGCGTTGTGACGGACCTCATCGAAGGGCTTGTCCTTGTCGGCCGCGTACTCACGCGGCATGCCCAGCAGCCGCTCGCTGATGATGTTGCGCTGCATCTCGTTGCTCCCCCCACCGAGGCTGCCACCCTGCCGGAAGAGGAACTCGACCCCCTTCGCCCCTGCTATCTCCCCCTCCTCCCACGCGCCGGCCCCCGAGCCGGCCATCTCGAGAGCGATGTCGAAGTAGCGTTCGGCGTTGGTGGCGGCGTACAGACGAGGCAGCGAGCCTGCTGGCCCGAGGAATTTCCCCGTCCTCATCCCCGTAGTCACCCGGCCGATGAGCTGGCCACCCACGCGGTCATTGACTCGAGCCTCGGCCACCAGCTGGCGCACGCGC
Organism: Acidimicrobiales bacterium; assembly: GCA_036495505.1. Taxonomy (GTDB): domain Bacteria; phylum Actinomycetota; class Acidimicrobiia; order Acidimicrobiales; family RAAP-2; genus DASXMT01. Next base: position 13,021 of record DASXMT010000203.1, read on the forward strand.
CGGTCCTCGGTCCTCTGGGTAGCCCGGGCCAACTCGACCAGCTCCTCGCGGCCACCGCTGCGGTCACCCGCACCACCCCACCCGCTGACATAGGGAGAGCCGCCGCCCACCGCGTCGCGCTCATGGAAGAGAAGGCGGGAGGCCACCGTCCACCCGTCGTTGACCTCCCCCACCACGTTCTCGGCCGGGATGGCCACATCGTCGAAGAACTCCTGGCAGAACTCGTTCCACCCGTTGACCATCTTGATCTGTTGGAGCTCGATGCCCGGCTGGTGGATCTTCACGATGAACATGGTGAGACCACGGTGCTTGGTGGCGTGCCAGTCGGTACGGGCCAGGCACAGGGCATAGTCGGCCCGGAATGCGCCCGAGCTCCAGATCTTCGACCCGTTCAGGACGAAGACGTCACCGTCGCGCGTGGCCCGGGTGACCAGGCCGGCCAGATCAGAGCCGCCCGAGGGCTCGGAGAGGAACTGGACCCACACCTCCTCGCCCGAGACGATGGCCGGGATATGCCGCAGCTTCTGCTCCTCGGTACCGAAGTCGAGCAGCGTCGGAGCCAGGATGGAAAGCGACGGTATGTTGAGCAGCACCGGCATCTCGTAGAGGGCCGACTCCCTGGAGAAGACAGCCTGGTGTTGCCGCGACAGTCCCTGGCCTCCGTACTGGCGCGGGAAGCACAGTCCGGCGAACCCCCCGTCGAAGAGGATCCGCTGCAGGTACCGTGACCGTAGGCCGTCCTCGTCCTCGGTGGCGAGTTGCTGGTTGGTCCGGCCCTCCAGGCGGGGCATGGCCTCGGCCAGCCAGCTTCGGGCCCTGAGGCGGAAGGCCTCGAGGTCCTCGGTGCCCGACGTGATGTCGACGGACGTCGTGTCGATGGACGTTGGGCTGTTGAGGGACACGGTGCTCCTTGCTGGCGTTCAGCTGGTGGAGGTTCGGGCAGTCGGAGAGCATAGCCCCGGCTCCGCACTGCGGAAAACGGCCGTTAACGCTACTGTGCCACCCACACCAACCGACTGGGGGGCCAATGCGCACGGTCGAGATCCACGTGGACGTGACCGGAATTGCCGGGCTGGCGGAGCCGCTGGCCACAGCGGCCACGGCGTACCTTTCCGATGTCTGCCCTGCCTCCTGCCCGGTGGTCTTCGCCTTTCCCGGGGGCGGCTACTCCCGCCGCTACTACGACCTGACCGTCAACGGGGACCGGAGCTACAGCCAAGCCCGACACCACACCGATCGGGGCATGGTGGTGGTCGCCTGCGACCATCTCTGCACCGGGGAGGCCACGATGCCCGCCGACCCGTTCGCCGTCACCTTGGAGCAGCTGGCCGAGGCCAATGCCATCACCGCCGACACCATCGCCGAACAGATCAGGACTGGGACGCTGGCTGCCGACGTCCCTCCCACCCGGATCTCAGCCTCTGTGGGCATCGGCCAGTCCATGGGCGGCTGCATCCTCACCGTCCACCAGGGTCAGCGACCGAGCTTCGATGCCGTGGCCTTCCTGGGCTCGAGTGGGCGCCATACCGCTTTCCCCGACCCGACCGGCGGTACCGTGCCCATCACCGTCCCCGCGCGGGGAGCCGACCTGCACGACGCTCCGATGCCCGACATGTTCACTCCCGATCTGTTCCGCTACTGCTTCCACCACGACGATGTCCCCGAAGAGGTGGTCGACCTCGATCTCGGAGCCAACGGGAACCCCTGGCGCTCCCTCGGAGCGCCACCCTGCGCCATCTCGATGCTGTCGCCCGGGGTGGTGGCGGCAGAAGCCGCAGCCATCACCGTTCCGGTGCTCGTGGTCTGCGGCGAGCGGGACGTGGTCCCGGATCCCCATGCCGAGCCGGCTGCCTATCCGGGGTCTCCAGACATCACGCTGGTGGTGATGCCCAAGATGGCGCACATGCACAACTTCGCCGGCACCCGACAGCAGCTCTGGGATCGGCTGGCCGACTGGGTGGGCACCGTCGTCGACTACGGCGTCACCACTCGACTCGAGCCATCGTGATGCCGTCCAATCGTCGATATCCGCTCGGGGTGCACAGCGTGGTGTTCGGGCGCATCGACGTGCGGGCCTGCTTCGACCAGGCCGCCGCTCTCGGCTTCGACCATGTCGACATCGGCGAAGTGGCCCTGCAACAGCTCCAAGCCGATGGTGGTCCACCGGCGCCGCTCCCGGCCGGGGACCTGCTCGCCGGGCGTGGGTTTGCGCCCGATCGCACGGCCATGGCGCCAGTCCTTCGGCCCCATCAGTCCTATGACGAGGTGGTGGCCCTCCTGCGCTCGCATCCCGGAGCACGGCTCGAGGTCGGCCCGGGCTCGGTCGCCGGGAGCGTCGAGGGGATCAGGCAGTTGGCCGACGACGTACCCGGCCTCCGCTACACAATCGACACCGGCCACATCGCGGCATGGGGCGAGGATCCCCTCGAGGTCCTCGACCTGGCCGACCACGTGCAACTCCGCCAGGCGGCCCCCGGCCGCCCGCAGCTGTGGCCGGACGAAGGTGACATCGACTTCGCCGCCCTCATAGCCCGGTTGGGCAAGGTCGACTACCGCGGCCTCCTCACCATCGAGTACTTCGACCTACCTGACTATGGTTGGCCGCTCGACGACCCGGTCGGCCACGCCGTAGCGCTGGCCCGGGAGGTCCGGCCCCTGTTGGCCGGCTGAGCCCGCGGCCCTTGTCGGCCGGGCGAGCCCGCGGCTCAGCCCTCTCGGACCCCGGGCTCGAATTCCACCGGCAGGTTGGTGATCTCCCGGATTGACGGGCTGTAGGTGGGGATGAACCCCTCAGGGAGCCGGTAGGAGGGAATGCGCCGATGCCACTCGGCCAGGGCCACCCGGAGCTCCATCCGGGCCAGGTGCGAGCCGAGGCAGCGGTGGATGCCGACGCCGAAGCTCAGGTGCTTGATCGACTGGCGGGTGAAGTCCACTTCGGTCGGACGATCGAACCGATCGGGATCGATGTTGGTCGTGGCCAACAGCACGGCCATCTTCGTCCCCGAGCTGACCGGGCATCCCTCGATCTCGGTGTCGGCCATGGTTACCCGGATGACGGTAGGCACCGGGCACATCCAGCGCAGGAGCTCCTCGACCGCCTTGGGCCGGAGGGAGGGATCCTCGACCAGCTGCCGCTGGTGCTCGGGACTCCGGGCCAGGAAGGAGAAGAAGCACTCGAGGCTGGCCGTGACCGTGTCCAGGCCGGCCATCAGCTGCAAGAGCGAGATGTTGAGCGTCTGCTCGCGGGTCAGCTCGCCGGCGAGCTCCAGGCGGGAGAGGTGGCCCAGGATGTCGTCGGTCGGTTCCAGCACTCTCCGGTCGAGAGCCTCGCCGAAGAGGTCGAACACCCATTCCGCGGCCCGGGCCCGAGCCAGATCCGCCTCGGCGTGACCCTCGCCCACCGGACGGATCAGGTCGTCCTTCACGGCCAGGAACTCGTCGAGCCTGTCGAGTGGCAGCCCCAACAGGTGCAGGAACGTTCCCGACGGAATGGGCAGGGCGAACTCGGCCGCCAGGTCACAGCTGCCCCGCTCGATGAACTGGTCGATGCACTGGTTCACGAGCGCCGCCACCTCGCCCTCCAGCTTGGCCATCTTCGGCGGGGTGAACAGCGGATCGAGCATCCGGCGGTAGCGACGATGCTCGGGTGGGTCTACCTGTAGCGGGATCAGCCCGGTCTCCGAACCGAGGAACTGGGCGTCGGGATTGGACGAGAGCAGGGCGGGATCGTGCATGAACTCGTCGATGGCGCTGGGACTGGTCAACATCGAGACGGTGCCGAAGTCCAGTACGGCCGGCCCGGTACGCATCGCCTCCCAGGCCGATTGGACGTTGTC
>DASXMT010000204.1:0-3094 GCA_036495505.1 Acidimicrobiales bacterium
CTCGCCCTTCCACGGCGCCTACGGTGCGGCCAAGGCCGGCATCGTCTCCCTGGTGAGATCGGCCGCCGCCGAGCTGCGCCGGGACAACATCCGGGTGAATTCGGTGGCTCCGGGGGCAACGGCGACCCCCCGTATGGTCGAAGCCACCGGAGCGACGTCCGACGGCACGCTCACCGGTTGGGGTGCGCCGTCCGATATCGCTGCCGCCATGCTCTTCTTGTCATCTGACCTCGCCCGCCACGTCAGCGGACAGACCTTCCTGGTCGATGGGGCCACAACCGCTGAGTATCCCCAGGAGCTCCCGGCCGCGCTGACCGGCCAGCCGTGACCCGTCGAATCAGCCGATGGCGATGGGGTTGACCGGGCTCCCGGTGGCGCCGGTCACCGGCAATGCGCCCACCACCAGCGTGGACTCGTAGCATCGATCGGCGGCCAGCTCGGCCAGCCACAGGTGCTCCACCAGCGTGACCCCCAGCTTCACCAACAGTTCGATGTGGACAGCCAGGAAGATGTTCTTGTCGAAGGGAATCGATTCGATGGCGGCATTGTCCGCGCCGACCACTGCGATGTCGTGGTCCCGGATGAAGTCGACGGCGTCGAGGCCAAGGCCCGGCTCCAACCCGGCGGGCGGGCCGTCGGCCTTCTGGCGGGCCTCGAGCCAACCGGTGCGCACGATCATGATGTCGCCCGATAGGACCTCGGTCCCCTGGGCGGCACGCGTCGACTCCAGGTCGTCGGAGGTCACCACGCGACCCGCTTCGAGGAACTCCTCGCCCGCCCAGGCGGCCACGTCGAGCAGCACGGCCCGGCCGACGAAGCTCCCGGTCCGCTCGATACCGCATTTGGCCGCGCCCAGCTTGGGGGTGAACGAGCCGGCGGGATGCCCGTTGTACACGGTCCCCTCGCTGTAGACGTGGGAAAGGGCGTCCATGTGCGTCCCGGCGTGGCTGGGAATGATGATGAGGTCCTCGTTGGCCCCGACTCCCTCAACCGCGCCGTAGGTCTCGTACACCGCCGAGTCGGCCGGAGCGGCCAGGGTCAGCCGTTCGGGATTGGGTCGATCCGAGACCTGCGGGGTGGCGAAGTGCCCGATGGGAATGGCCAGGCTGTACACCTTGCCCGTCTTGCACCGGCTCAGGGCAGCCAGCACTGTCGGTCCGTCGATGAGGTTGAGCGCACCCCGCTGGTCGTCGGTACCCCATCGTCCCCAGTTGCCCGTTTCGGCCATGTTCCTGCCTCCTTTACCACTCGGTGCGCCCCGCGATCGGTGCGCATCCATCTCTGAGCTTGTCAGCCCGAACCGGGCGGTGTCGACGACGCCGGAACCTCGCCCAGGGTGCCCGTCCCCAACAGGATCGGGTTGATCTGATCGATGGCCGATGCAGTGGAGTCGCCGCTGAGCACCATCGAACCGTTGTCCATGACGTAGTACCGGCCCGAACGCTCGAGGGCCCGCTCGACGCTCTGGTCCACCAGCACCACGCCGAGGCCGTCTGCGACCAGCCGATCGATGGTGTCGTAGATCTCGTCGACCAGGATGGGGGCGACGCCCGACGCCGGCTCGTCGAGCAACAGATACGCCGGTCGGCTCATGAGCGCCTGGCCGATGGCCACCATCTGCTGTTGACCGCCGCTGAGCGCACCGGCCACCTTCCCGCTGTAGCGGGACAGGATGGGGAAGAGGGCGTAGACCTCCTCGATGTCGCCAGGTATCTCCTTGCGAGCAGTGCGCCGACGGGTGAACGCGCCGAGGCGCAGGTTCTCGACCACGCTCATGTCCCGGAAGATCCGGCGCCCCTCGGGCACCAGGCTCACGCCGGCAACGACGATGGCGCTCGGCGCCTCCTGGCTGACATCGGCCCCGTCGATGGTCACCCGCCCGCCGGCCTGTCCGAACCGGAGCCCGACGGTAGCGGCCAGTGCCGTGCTCTTGCCTGCCCCGTTGCGCCCGACCAGCGCCACCACTTCTCCCGGCGCCACCGTGACGGTGAAGTCGGTGACCACCCTCACCCGGCCATATCCCGCGGTCAGCCCGGTGACGCGCAAGCCCTTGTCCTCGCTCACGTGGACTCCTGGGCCAGGGTCACCTTCGTCGATCCATCCCCACCGGGCCGATCCAGGCGTTGGCGCCCGATGTAGACCCGGACCACGACCGGGTCGCGGCTCACCACGGCCGGCGTCCCGGTGGCGATGACCTGGCCCTCGTCGAGCACGGTGACCTCGTCGGCGACGTCGAACACGATGGGCAGATTGTGCTCGACGATCAGGACACCGAGGCCGGCGCGGGCCATCATCCGAACTGCGTCCTTGAACACCTCTGCCTCTGCCGGAGAGAGGCCGGCGGCCGGCTCGTCCAGGAGCACGAACATGGGCTTGAGGGCCATGGCCCGGGCGATCTCGAGCAGGCGCTGTGTTCCGTGGGGGATCAAGCCGGCCATGTCGAAGGCATTGGTGACCAGGCCCACATCACCCAGGGCGACGAACGACGCCGCCATCGCCTTGCGGTCGTCGCGCCGGGACCGAGGGGTGTGGAACAGCGTCCCCAACAGCGGGCCGAGCGAGGTCCGGTCCGCCCCGGCGAACACATTGCCCAGTGCGGTCTCGAACTGGTTCAGCTTGGGGGTCTGGAAGGTCCTGGCAACGCCCATCCGGGCCACCGGCACGGTTCCCTTCAGCTTGTCCAGGCGCTTGTCCCCCACCGCAATGCTGCCGCCATCGAGCGAGTAGTAGCCGGTGATCAGGTTCAAGAGCGTGGTCTTGCCCGACCCGTTCGGCCCCACCAGGGCGTGGATCTTCCCCCGTTCCACGGTCAGGTCCACACCGTCGACGGCCATCACCCCACCGAACCGACGGCGGGCGCCGGTCACCACCAGCGGTGCGGCGTCGACGTCCACACGTGCCGGCGGCTCGGCAGACTCGGCCGGCTCCGCCACCCCGGCCTTGGCGGCCAGGTCCTCCAGGCTGGGCGGGGCCAGGGAACTGGGCCGGAACCGGGCCAGGAGGTCACGAAGCAATCCCATCAACCCAGTGGGCATGAGGATGGCCACTAGGATGAGCACCGCTCCGTACACCAGTCCTTCGTACTGATTGAAGG
>DASXMT010000205.1:0-14507 GCA_036495505.1 Acidimicrobiales bacterium
ATCTCGCGCCACCCGAGCACGTCACGGTAGAAGGCCGCTGACCGCTCCACATTGTGGACATAGAGCACCAGATGGCCGAGTTCCTTTATTTCCATAGTTGGCTCCTTGTCGACTGGACGCCCGGCGCTCATGTCGCTGGGATCCGGTACCGCCAGCGTAGGCCGGCCGGGCTCCCGACCTGCCCGAACCCAATTCGCCTCGACCCGGGCAGGAGAACGAATCACCCCACGAGGGTGACGTCATGTCCGAGCCTTGCTGTGACCATGGGATCAGGGCGTGCCTTTCCGATATGGGCGCACCGCTCGCGGCAGGCCGTGCCCGCGGCAGGCAGTGCCCAGGGGGAAGGAGCGCCCGGGGGAGAGAGCATGGCGCCGGTCGCCATGCCGGAACGTCGAGAGGGCCGAACCCGCACTCGGCCAGCGTAGGGACCGGCCCGACAAGAAGAGGACGACCGTGATGATCCAGAGGACGAGGAGCAGCTGCAGTGCGACAGGCCGGTCCACCGCGTTCGCCCTCGAGCCGTAGTTCACCGAGAAGGAGCCACCATGCCTGAACAGCAACCCAGTGAAGGCCGGAAGCGAGCCCGGCTCAGCGGCGGAGCGATCACCACGCTGGTCGGGGGAGCGCTCCTGATCATCTTCATGGTCCAGAACACGGAGGACATCACCCTCCACTTCTTGGCCTGGCGCTTTACCTGGCCGCTCTGGCTCTTTACCCTGGTGACGGCCCTTGTCGGCGCGTTGGTTTGGTTCGGGCTCGGCGTGCTCCGCCGGCATCGGCGTCGCAAGGCGCGCCGAGAAGAACGACGGGGATGAGCGGGGACAACACAGAACGCCGGAGCTGAGACACGAGCCCAGGCTGAGACCCGAGAAGGTAGAAGAGCCGTACGCGTGAAGAGAGTCCAGTCGGTCGAATCCGGCAATACGGCAGTCCAGGGCGAGAGGCGCTGGCCCATGGCCGTCACCCTGATTGCGGCCATGGCCCTTCCGTTTCTCCTGCCGAGCGGGTTCAGCTTCGTCTCCCAGTGGCTTGCGCCCTCGATAGAGGGCGCCTTGCTCGTGGCCCTCATCGCCTCCGACCCGGGTCGGATCGATCGCCGGCAGTCCTCGATCCGGGTGCTCTCGGTGGTCCTGGTCACCGTGCTGGTGGCCGGTGCCGTGGTGGCCTCCGTACACCTGGTCAGCGACATCATCCGCGCCGGCCCATATACGAGCTCGGCCAGCCAGCTGTTGCGAGTCGGCATTCTCGTGTGGCTCTACATCATCATCAGCTTCTCGTTCATGTTCTGGGAGCTGGATGGCGGTGGTCCCGAGGAGCGGTTCCTCGCCCCACGCCAGTTCCCCGACATGGCCTTCCCCGAGCAGCTCAATCCGGACGTGGCCCGACCCGGGTGGCGCCCGCAATTCTTCGACTACCTCTACGTCGGCTTCACCAACGCCACCGCCTTCAGCCCGACTGACGTCATGCCCCTCGCCCGATGGGCCAAGCTGCTCATGGCCATCGAGGCATCAGGATCACTGGTCATCCTTGGTCTCGTCATCGCCCGGGCAGTCAACATCCTGAAGTGAGGGCCGGCCCGGTCCCGTCCACGGGGCATGGCCACATGACGAGGGGTGGGCAGTCCCTCGGCCGCGGCGACCAATCTCACCCACTCAGGGTGATGTCGCAGGGGATATCCATCCGTAACCTCATCTGTGACGGTCGGTGCTCCTCGGCGCAACGTAGGCCGGGGCGCACATGCCCAACCCGTGCAGCTGGTGAAAAGGCTGCTCTAGCCATCGATAGGACGTCGTGCGCCGGTCGCACCCAAAGCCGAGGAGCTGTTCATGAGCACGTTTCCCCCGATCGCCGATTACGGATTCCTGTCGGACTGCGAGAACAATTGTCTGGTGGCGCCCGACGGATCGGTCGAATGGCTCTGCCTGCCCCGCCCCGACTCGCCCAGCGTCTTTGGAGCGCTCCTCGACCGAGGTGCCGGTTCGTTCCGGTTCGGACCCTCCAATACGCTGGTGCCCCACCAACGTCGTTACGTGCCCGGCACCATGGTTCTCGAGACCACCTGGCACACGCCCACCGGGTGGCTGCTGGTGCACGACTTCCTGGTCGTCCAGCCGACGGTCGACGAGGTTCGGCGCCCCGAGTACCGGCGGGCGGCCGGCGACGAGTCACCTACCGGCACGCTCATGCGCACGGCAACCTGCATTGCCGGCCGGGTCGAGGTCCTGGCCAACTGCATGCCCCTCTTCGACTACGGGACCACGCCAGGTGACTGGAGCTACGTGGGAGACGGGGATCACGAAGTCAGCGTGGCCGCTCGGAAGGGCGATGGCGGACTTACGTTGTCCAGCAGCCTCCGCATCGGTACCGTCGGTGCTCGTTGTTATGGGCGTACGACCTTGGAGGAAGGTCAGTCGGCCTTTGCCGCCCTCTCGTGGAACGATACGGCGGCGAAGACCAACGAAGAAGCGTCCGCCGCCCTCGACTGCACCGTCACCTATTGGAGGAACTGGCTCGGGACCGGCACCTTCCCGGACCATCCCTGGCGGCACTTCCTGGAGCGGAGTGCGCTGACTCTGAAGGCCCTCAGCTATGCACCAACGGGAGCCATCATGGCCGCGTCGACGACGTCGCTCCCTGAGACGCCGGGCGGGGCACGCAACTGGGACTATCGATTCACCTGGATCAGGGACACCGGTTTCATGCTGCGGGCCCTCTACCGCCTGGGCTTCGACTGGGAGGCGCTGGAGTACTTCGCCTTCATACTGGAGGCAGTGAGTGGGGGCAAGGCGATCGGGAGCCAATTCGAGCTGCAGATCATGTATGGCATCGGCGGTGAGAGGGACCTCACCGAGAAGACGCTCGACCACCTATCCGGCTATCGCAACTCGTCCCCGGTGCGGGTGGGCAATGGGGCGTGGGACCAGCACCAGAACGACGTCTGGGGGATGCTGCTCGACGCCGTCGATTCCCACTTCGGGGGGCGCGCCTCCGGGATCGTGCCGGCGGTCTGGGAGGGCCTGGCCGGCTTCGTCGACGATGCCATCGAGAAGGGGGTGGGGCCTGACCAAGGCATCTGGGAGATCCGAGGTGATCCCGAGCATTTCACTGCTTCCAAGGTCTTGTGCTGGGTGGCCGCAGACCGGGGAGCGGATCTGGCCACGGTGCGCGGTGACGATGAACGGGCGGCGAGGTGGCAGAAGTCGGCCGACGAGATGAAAGCCGACATTCTCGACAAGCGGGTTGATGACCACGGCCGGTTCCGGCAGCACTACGGCAACGCCGAGCTCGACGCGTCCCTCCTCCTCATCCCCATCATGGGCTTTCTGCCCCCCGACGATGAACGGGTGCGGGCCACGGTGCTGGCCATCGCCGACGAGCTGACCCAGGACGGCTTGGTCCTCCGGTACAAGGTCGACAGCACCGACACCGGATTTGCCGGCGAGGAGGGCACCTTTACCATCTGCTCATTCTGGCTCGTCTCCGCCCTGGCCATGATCGGGGAGACGGCGAGGGCCCGGGCTCTCTGCCAAAAGCTCTTGAACCTCGCCGGGCCGCTGCAGCTCTACGCCGAGGAGATCGAGGCCTCCAGCGGTGAGCACCTGGGCAACTTCCCCCAAGCCTTCACGCACCTTGCGCTGATCGAGGCCGTCTCACTGCTCATCGAGGCGGAGTCGGCCACGTTGCCGGGGTGAGAGGGCTCGACGCAGCCCTCTAGCCCTCTCGTGGCCCCAGCCCGCTCGGGTCACGAAGTCGGGAAAACGCTTGCCCAATCGGCAGCCATGTCGACCACGGTCCAGTTGCCGTCGGCGGCAGCCTCCAACAGCTTTCCGGTGCCGCTACCCAGTAGCGGATCGCTGTCATAGGCGTACTCCCGATCGCCATCGGTGTGGTGGACGGCGAGTTGCAGGGTCCGATACTGACTGCCGGCCGTCCATTGGAGCATGGGCAGATCCCCGTCCGTGTTGCCGCCGGCCAGAATCGGCCGTCGCCCGACATGGGTGTGAATGGAGACCGGCTTTTGCGGCCCATCGTTGAGGATCTGCAGGTCGGTGCCCTTGAAGAGCTTGGGCCCGTCGTCGCCCATCCGGAAGCCAGAGGCAGCGTCTCGTCATGCGCTGCGGGCGCCAGGACCTCACGTTCCGGTGCCCGATCCTGCTTGACCGAGGTCAAGGGTATCGATCAGCACCCGGTCGCCGAGCACCCGTTCGGCGACAGCCTGGGGAGAGAGATCGTCGACGTCTACGGTCACCGACGCCAGGTCCGCATAGAAGGGGGCTCGAACCTCGTAGAGCGCGCTCAGCGCCGCGGCCGGGTCATCCCCCAACGGTGGGCGTCCATGGCCGTCGCCGATCCGCTCGGCCGACGTTTCCGGACGGGCCCGCAACCAGACGACGACTCCCGATCGGGACAGGAGTGCTCGATTCTCCTCGGACAGAACTGCGCCGCCAGCCACCGAGATCACCATGGGGGCTGGGCTCGACACGGCCTCCATCAGCGCCCTGGTCTCTTGGACCCGGATGGCACCCTGGCCGGCCTCGGAGAAGATATCGGCCACGCTGCGGCCCGTAGCCTGGGCCACCTGGACGTCAGAGTCGAGGTATCCCCACCCGAGCCGCTCGGCCAGCAACATGCCGACGGTAGTCTTGCCAACTCCCATCATGCCGATCAGCAGCAAGCGGTCATGTGCCATGTCCACCCGAGACGTCAGCCGGTTCCGGCACGCTTCATCTCCACGGTGATCGTCCGTAGCTCCTTTGATCCCACGTTCTCGAGCGAATGGGGCGTCAATGGGTCACCCCACATGGCAGATCCGTGTTCGGCCGGATACCGCCACTCCGGCAGAACTCGCCTCCGTCATTGTGAGTCAGGCACTTGGCCCTGCCAGGACCCCACTCCCGCCGATATCCCCGATGCTGCAGCCGTCCCAAACTGACGAAGCACCGCCTTCGCCGTCTCGGTGGGCGGCGTCTCCAGTTGACGGACCCAGGTCCGAGCGGCCGATACCAGGGTGCCACCGGCGATCGAGCCGCCGACGCTGATGAGGAGCACCCCGATGACGGCGATCACCGCACCGGCGGCGAATGCCGTCGTGTTGATCTCGACTCGATGCTGTTCGGGGTATTCGGTCATCGTTCTCCGATTGATTCGTCGTAGCTGGTGGAGAGGCTTCGACTGCCTCGGCCGGTCGTGGCTTCGCTGACACCGAAGCCAGTCAATGGCCTGGAGGCCGAGTCCGTCGCCTCATGCTGTGACAACACCGCACAGACCAACACTGACAGGCAGTAGCTAGTCGGATCGTCACCCTATCTGGGTGATTGTGGCCGCCATCGAAGTCGGAGCGGTGGCCGAGCCCGCTCTACGGCCCGGGCCGCAACCCTGCGTTCGGACCTTTAGTCGGCGTGACCCGATTCCAGATGCGTCTCTGTACGACAAACATGATCATGCCGACCACGATCAGAATGGACACATTGAGCACGAGCTGGAGGAACGAGCCCAAGGCCTCGTGCCACGCTGCGTAGCCCACCGAGAGCCCAAGATCCGCCGCGGCAGGGATGGTCGTCACGGAGATGAACACGCCGATAAGCGTCCTGGTTCGCGACTCGGTGAGCGATATCACTCCGACGATGCCGGCGAGCACCGCCACGATGACCGAGAGCACATTGGGAGAATTGATCAGGTCGGACACGGGTCGTACCCCGATCTCAAACGCCCTGGGGGTCACCCCACCCGCTCGGATGATCAGAGCGAGGATGAGTGAGGCGATGACGGCCGCGGTAAATCCGAGCCCCAGAGCGATCAGACCTCGCCGAGCTGTTCGACCATCTCGCCTGGTTCCCGCTCGGGCGATGGCAGTGATGGCGCCGTATTCGGGTCCGACCACCATGGCGGCAACGATGAGGATCTGCGAATTGGTCAGGATGCCGATCGCGCCGATGACTCCGGCGATGACGAGGAGAACGAACCAGCTCGGCGGGTAGATGCCGTCGGCTCGGATTTGGGCATCGACGAGCGCCCAGATCGGAGCAAAGCTTTCGAAACGGGGTTGCTCCCGTTCTGCGACTTCGGCCGCGGATGACAAGAGTGTGTCTTCCGTCTCGATAACGATGGCACCCTTTTCGACGATGCCATGGAGGCGGAGCTGTTCGATGACGCTGTTGGCGGCGCCGTTGAGCACGTCGAAATGAAAGGTGTCGCCGGTCGGACGATGGGTGCGAGCTGGTGACACGAGCAAATTGAGGACAGCGTCGTTCCCCTTCAGGTCGTCGATGAGCGCCGCCGTCATATCTGTCGGACTCACTACCCGCAGGTGGATCATCGGTTGGACGCCAACCTGGGGGTCAACGGGGAACGCATGGCCATCCGGCACCGTCCAGAGGGATTCGAGGCCTGACCAGGTTGGACACCGGAGAGAGGTTAGTCAGTGAGTGCCGGCGATCAGGCGATGCCCTCGAGGAGGAGGACTCGCTTTCCCGAGGGCGCGAGCGCGTGGGCCAGGGTCAGGGAGCGACCGACTGAGCTCCGGTATCGCCACCGGAGGTCTGGTCCGACGGTTGGTCGTCCCCCCAGTCGATCTGGTGATTGGCGTTCTCACCGAGCAGAGCGGAGGTCCGGGATCTCGAAAAATAGTCCCAACCCCAGGCCACGAAGGCATTGATCCTCTGGCGCACACCACTCAACAACATGGCGTGCACACCCAACCAGGCGGCAAAGGCAAAGGTGCCATGCAACTCGTGGCGGTGCTCTCCCACCTCGGCGACCGCCGTCCCCCGCCCGATCATGGCCATGATGCCCTTGTCCTTGTAGTGGAAGGCGGTCCGGCGTGTGTGGTCCAGGTCGGCCAGGATGTTCCGGGCCGCCCATTGGCCGGACTGCTGGGCCACCGATCCGAGCTGGGGGAGGGCCGTGCCGTCTCCACCCTTGATGTTGGCCGTGTCGCCGAGGACAAAGAGGTTCGGGTGACCGTTCACGGACAGATCGGGCTCGACCTCGAGCCTTCCGCCCGGCCCGGCCGGTAGTCCGCTGGCCCAGGCCAGATCCGGCGCCTCGATTCCACCGGCCCACACGGCCGTACGGGTGAGGATCTCACTTCCATCATTGAAGACGACCCGGTCTTCGGCGATTTCTTTTGCACCCAGGCCCAACCGGATCTGGACACCGTCCTTTTGCAGGACCTTCTGCGCGTACTCCTGGGCCTTGTCCGAGAACGGTCCGAGTACGGCATGGCCCAGGTCGACCAGCGTGATCTTGACGGAACCGACGGGGAGGTCACGGTATGCGGCAGGTCCCAGGCGATTGACCAGGTCAGCCATGGCACCGGCCGATTCGACCCCGGTGGCCCCGGCACCGATGATCACGAAGTTAAGGGCACCTCTGGCTATCAACTCGGGGTTGCAGTCAGCCGCTTCGAATACCTCGAGCACTCGGGTGCGAAGGGCGACGGCATCGTCCAGGGTGTACAGAGGCAAACTGTGTTCGGCCGCTCCAGGCGTGCCGAAGAAGTTCGGTTGTGAACCCATGGCCAACACGAGGTAGTCGCCACGATGGGACTGTCCCTTTGCGGTGGTCACCGTCAGCGCGTCGACATCGACCGCAGTCACCTTGGCTTGCTTGACGTTCACCGACGGAAGCGAACCGACGATGCCCCGGATCGGGCGGGCGATATCGCCCTCGGTGAGTTGAGCGGTGGCCAGCTGATAGAGGAGGGGCTGGAACTGGTGATAATTGTTCTTGTCGATCAGCGTGACCTGCACACCCCGTTTGGCCAGATCCTTGGCGCAGGCCACGCCGGCAAAGCCACCCCCGACGACCACGGCCGAGGTACCCGGAAATTGCTGTTTCGACATGAGGTCTCGACCAACTTCCGGGCTAGAGCCCGGGGCTGCTCTGCATGATCCCGCCGTCGGCGAAAACGGTGGTGGCGGTCATGTAGCTGGCACCCTCCCCGGCGAGGAAGGCCACCACGCTGGCGATCTCCTCGGGCTTGGCCATGCGCCCGATGGGAATGGCGTCGTCCAGCTTCTTCAGCGCCGCTGGGTCGTTCATGGTGGCGGTGTTGATCGGAGTGGCCACCGCTCCAGGACCTACCCCCACGACGAGGACGTTGTGGGGGGCCAGCTCCACGCCGGCGGTTCGGGTCAGCATGCGCATGCCGCCTTTGGAGAGGCAGTATGCAGTGTTGTTCGGCATCGGCCAGTCCTCGTGCACTGAGGTCATGTTGATGATGCGCCCACCGTCGCCCTGGGCGATCATCTGCTTGGCCGCCAACTGGGTACCGAAGAACGCGCTCTTGAGGTTGATGTCCAGCACCTTCTCGTACTGGGCCTCCGTCGTATCGAGAATGGATGTCCTGGTCTCCACGCCAGCGTTGTTGACCATGATGTCGAGGCGGCCGAACGTCGACACCGCTGTCTCGACCAGTCGCTCGAGGTCGTCAACCTTGCTGACATCGGCTTCGACCGCCGTCACCTTGTCACCAAGGGCAACGAGCTGTTTTTCGAGGTCCTCGGTGGCCTTCTCGTCGAAGACCCAATCGATGACGACGTTTGCTCCTTCTGCCGCGAGGGCAATCACCACCGCCTTGCCGATGCCGGAGTTGCCCCCGGTCACGATCGCCACCTTGTCGCGTAGTGTCACAGTCGATCTCCTCAGATCTCCAGTGGGGAAACAGTGCGTGTCCGCCCGGCCAATGACGACTTGCCTCTTCACCGTACGCTTGCTCGCTGGGGAAGGCATCCTCCGAGAGGTTGGAGCTACTAGGTCTTCCGGGCGCCCCTACGCGCTCCCAGACAGGCCGATCCTTCAGTCGGATCCAATAGGAAGGCGGCGACCGCCAGGCCAGTCTCACCGGTGATCGATCCAGTAGATTCTTCCGCTCACGACTTCCTAGCTCATGTCTTCGGCGGCCTGCCGCACGGCATCGTCGACGTCCTTGACGCTGACACCGAGGTCCTTGGCCACCCTCTTCTCGGCCTTCAGCGTCGCCTTGGCCAGTGCCGCCTCCACCGTGCTGTCCCCGACGACGACGAGTGCCGCTTGGCCGTCGTCGATGATCTCCCCGAATTCCTTTACGTCGGCCCGGGACATGCCCCGCCACAGGTGGCCCGTCGCACCACCGACTGCCGCCCCGACGATGGCCGTTGCGATGATCGAGGGCGGGAAGAGGATCCCGACCACGGCACCTGCCGCGGCGCCGCCCCAAGCTCCGTGGCGGGTGGCCATCTCGTCCTTGTTGACGTGGACCTTTCCGGAAGCGTCCTTTGAGACCACTGCGCTGTCATAGGTCCCGATTGCGCCAGCCGAGTGGAGGTCCCGCACGATCGCGTAGTCGTCGTCCGCCGCCGCCTTGCTCGGGTAGGTCCCGATGAAGATGAAGACACCGTCTGACTTGGCCATGGTCCGCTCCTTGGTTGCGTGTCGTCCACCGGGCTCTGGTGGAATTGCGATGAGTTCCAGCCATCGTGACACGCCCAACCTGACGGTTCGTCACCCTTCGTGGGTGATTGGGCGCCACCCTGGAGATGGGGGATCGTCAGCCATCGTCGTGACGGCGGCGAGGTTCAGAGGTCGGCACGGCGTTGACCGATACCAGCTCTATGTTGAGGTCCCGGAGCAGCTCGAGCATGCTGTGCAGGCCGGACTGATCGCGGACCCACCCGACCAGGTGGGTCGCACCGTGCTCAACGCGCGTGACATCGAACCCTTCAAAGGCGGCAGCGAGGGTCGGGCTGAGCCTTCCCCGCACCACGAGTTCGTAGTTCCCGGCTGTCACTTCGGTCTTTTCCATCCTTCGGCAGCGCCGGCCGCCTCCGGCCAAAGCTGCGGCTCATCGATTCCCAGCAGAGGGTTACCTTCCACCATGGCGGCAGAAACGGCTACCGTCCTCATTCCGATGGGGTGATTTCGTCTGCCCTGGTGGGGTTATGCTCACGCTGCGGCAAAAGTTCCGTAAAAAAGCTGCGGGAGAGCCATGACAGCCACCGGTGTCGTCCCACCCGTGCATGCGGTCGATCGACCGGTGCTTCGCCACAGGCTCGACCAGGCTCTGTCACAGCCGCTGGCGCTGATCGTCGCCCCGGCCGGGGCCGGAAAGTCGGTATTGCTGGCCCAGTGGGCCACCAGCCGCCCGGACCTGCACTACATATGGCTGCACGTCGACTCGCGGGATGACGATCCGGTCCACTTCTCGCAACGACTGCTTCAGGGGATCAGCGCCGTGCGGCCTGACTTCGCCGACCTCCGGCCTCTGGTGGCCCTGCACGGAGGTGGGTTGGGCACCCCCCTGCTGGAGGAGCTCGGGGCGCAGATGGCGCACCTACCTGACGTGGTGATCGTGATCGACGACCTGCACCAAATCTCGAACGCGACCCTCCTGGCCGACCTGTGCCGCTTGGCTGAGGTCCTGCCCGGGAACGTCCACTTGGTCCTCTCCACCCGGGTCGACCTTCCTCTTGCCTGGAGTCGGCACCGTATGCACCTGACGATGACCGAGATCCGTCAGGCCGATCTCGTCTTTGATGTAGCCGAGTCGACCGTGCTGCTCGAGCGCATCGCCGGCCGGACGATGAGCACCGACAGCGTGACCGCGCTGGTCAACAGGACCGAGGGGTGGGCTGCCGGACTGCACCTGGCGGCCATGACCCTTCGCCAGTACGACGACGCGGACGAATTCGTCATCGAGTTCAGCGGGAGCGACCGGCTGGTTGCCGACTACCTCACCGAGGAGGTGCTCCAGGTTCAATCCGATCGCCGCCGTGAATTCCTGCTCAGGGTGTCTGTGCTCGACGAGCTGACCGCAGATCTGGTCGCTCACCTGACCGGCGAGCCGCACGCCCAGTTCGTCCTCGAAGAGCTCGAGCGGGAGTCCATGTTTCTCGTCCCCCTCGACACCCACCGGACCCGGTTTCGGTTCCACCACCTCTTTAGGGACCTCATGCGCTACCGGCTGCGGGTCGAGGACCCCTCCGCCGAGGCACCTCTCTTGCGGCGAGCGGCCGACTGGCACCTCCAGCGGGGTGAGGTCAGCCAGGCCATCGAGTTCCTACTCCGGGCAAGGGAGTGGGAACGCGTCCTCGAGATCGTCCTGTCCCGCGGCTCGGACGTGTTCGAACGGGGCCAGATGGCCACCGTCATCCGATGGATCGAGGGCGTACCCGAGGCCATCCGAGCCAGACGGCACAACGTGAGCCTCCTCCTGGCCTTCCTGAAGGGAGCCGATGGGCAGGCCGCCGCCGGGGAGGACCTCGCTCGCAAGGTGATGACTGACCCGACCGCCACCGACGGCGAGGGACTCTGCGCCACGGCCCTGCTGTCGCTCCTGGCCCAATGGCGCCCCCGGCCGGAGACGACGGTCGAGTTGGCTGTCCGTTCTCTGGATATGTTGGACAGCCTCCAGGACGTCGACCAGCTCCAGATCCCGGCTGTCATGGGCCTGACCGATGCTCAGTCCCTCCGGACCATTTCGCTGATTTCGGGTGGACGGGCGCATTTCCTGGTCGGCAACATGGACGACGCTCGGGACTGGCTCGAACGCGGACTGGGGAGCGTGGGTGCGGCCTACTCGGTCTGGAAGGTCAGCTGCCTTGGCTCGCTGGCGTTGCTCGAGGCGTGGTGCGGCCGTGCTCATCGAGCAGAGGCGCTGGCCCGCGAGGCCCTGGCGGTGGCCCGAGGGGTCGACACATTGGCCCATCCTTCGACGGCCGACGGCTATTTGGCCCTTACCTTTGTCGCCCTCCATCGCTCCCAACCCAACAAGGCGGCACTGTACCTCCACGAGGCGATACTGCGCGCGTGCGCCAACCAACGTCTCCAGCTCATGTGGATCTGTCAGTTCGCCCGAGCACTGCTGCAAGCCGCCGAGGGCCTGACGGACGAGGCGACCACGACGATCTTGTCGGCCACCCTCGAACTGGACTCGCAGCCCCCGTCCATCGTCTCCGATCGCCTCTTCGCCCTACGCAGCCGCCTACTGCGCCTGAGCGGATCGCCCGAGCAGGCTATGCGGGTCGCCGGCGAACCGGATTCGCGGTCACATTTCTTGACCTTCGAACTCGCACTGGACGCACTGGCCCTGCGAGAGCTGGAGCGGGCACGCAAGGTCTTCGACGCGTTGCCGGTGCTGTCAGAAGCGACGGATCCGGTGGTTCGCATTGAGCACCACATCCTTGCCGCCCTCCTGTCCGAGGCCGACGATCGAATCGATGATGCTCGAGCCCACCTCGGCGAGGCCATGACCCTTGGCGATCGGCACTGGCTGGTCGAGGTCTTCGTGAACGTCGGCCCACCAATGGTGCGACTGCTCTCGGGGATCCCGGGCGAGCACCAGGAATTCCGGGCGGCCGTTCTCGAGCGGAGCGGGGCGCTCTTCTCCTCATCCCTGGTCGGATCCCTCGCCGACCCGCTGACCGATCGTGAGCTCGAGATCCTCTCCTACTTGCCCAGCCGCCTGACCAATATCGAACTGGCCAACAAGTGCTACGTGTCGGTGAACACCATCAAGACGCACATGGCTCACATCTTCCAGAAGCTCGGCGCCGCGAATCGCAATGACGCCATCGCTCAAGCGCGCCAGATGGGCCTGCTCTGAACTCTGCGTCGCCGTAAGCTCCGATGAGCCCGGCGGATGCAGCCACGTCTAGGCTCAACGCCCACGATGTGTGAAAGACGATGATCGCCCTTCATGTGCTCGCCGTCATAGGCGGCAGCCTGGTGGTCCTCGCCACGCTGATCTCTGCCCTGGAGACCGTCGTGTTGCCCCGTGAGCGTTTCACCCACATCGCCCGGTTCGTCTTCGCCGTGGTCGATCGGCTGCTCATCCGCAATTGGCGGAACAAGGACCGGGCGGCGAACCTGCGCGCCCTGTACGCCCCGGTTGCCCTGGTGAGCCTGCCTCTCGTGTGGATGATCATCGTCACCGCCGGGTTCTCCTTCGTCTTCTGGGGGATCGGTCACCAATCCGCCCTGCGCTCCTTCGAGGTAAGCGGATCATCGCTCTTCACGCTGGGTTTCGCCGAACCGCACGGATTCGGCCGTATCTGGCTCACCTTCATCGAGGCGACGATCGGGCTCGGGCTGGTGGCCCTCCTGATCAGCTACCTGCCGACCATCTATGCCGCCCATCACGAGCGAGAAAAGGGGATCACGGTGCTGCGGCCCTTCGCCGGCACACCGGCCGACCCCGTGGGCATGCTCAGCAACCTCCAACGCCTGGGTGCGCTGGACAACCCCGACCTGTGGCGAAGCGCGACCGACTGGCTCCTCGAGCTCGATCAGACCCACTCGAACTTTCCGGCCCTCAGCTATTTTCCCGAGTCCTCCCCGGAACAGTCGTGGGTGGCCTCGGTGGGGACCATGCTCGACGGCGCTGCAATTCTCATCTCGGTGTCAACCTCCACCGCTGAGGAGTTTCCCACCAACGCAGAAAAGGGGCCGATGCTGGCCTTGGCCTACGGCATCCCGGCCATGGCCAAGATCGGCCGTGCGGCCTCGCTCCCGATCGACCGTTCAGTACGCCTCGCCGACTTGATGTCGAGATTCGGGGAACCGGCCCCTGCATTGTCGATTCGCCGCGAGGAATACGTCGCTGCACTCGGACGGTTGGCGACACTCGTCACCGTCGCCGACGGGGAGCTCGAAGCCCGTTGGCAAAGGTTCGCCTGGATCCGGTCCGGCTACGACCAGGCCCTGCGGGGCCTGGCCGGGCTCACCATGGCCAGTACGGCCCCGTGGACGACCGACCGACCGGCAACGGTGGGTCGTCCGCGACTGGTCACCCAACGTCCGCTCAAGGTCGACTGGGCGCTCGAGGACGGCCGGGAGGCCTGAGCTCGACACGCCGGGCTCTCGCCGCGCCGATGGCGCTTGTCCTCGAACGGAGGGGATCACTCGCCTTCGAGGGCCATATGACGACGATGGCGCCGCGTGAGGACCGCCACCACCAAAGCGCTCATGGCCAAGCCGAAAACCAGGATGACGATGTCCTTGGTCGAGTTGTGACCGGTGGCCACGCGGCCGGCGCCATCTAGGCGGTGGTGAAGAAGACGGCCAACCGGCGCCCACCGCTTCAGCCCCTACCGACGCACTCCCGATCATCGGCACGCCGGCCCACGAGGCCATGACGGCCGGGAACAAGACCACGTACTCCCATCCGTTCATGTGGTTACGGCAGAGGTGTCCGCTGGTCCACTCGGTGCCGGTGCCGCGGGGTCTGATGGTCCCGTGGTGGCGCCGTGTGGCACAGGCGGTGCCGTTGTGTCCGGAGGCTGCGCCGAGGGTATCGCCGGTAGGACCGGGCGGAGCCTGGCCGTGGCGACGTAGGCGACCACGACGGCCACGATCACCAGTGGCATCAGGGCGATTGCGTCCGCCTCCAGGAACAGGCTGGCCAAAAGGACCGAGGTCAGTGGCAGTCCGAGCATGGAGACCGTCATAGCCCCGATGCCCATGGCCACCCCGGCGATGAGCGGCAACCCGGGAAGATGAGACAAGGCGATCCCGCCAGCAGCTCCGAT
>DASXMT010000206.1:0-1919 GCA_036495505.1 Acidimicrobiales bacterium
GACGCCAACGGGAATCCCATCGCCGCCCACCATCCCTTCACCATGCCCCACCTCGACGACCTGGAGCGGCTGGAGTCGGACCCGGCTTCAGTGCGGTCCCAGGCCTATGACCTGGTCCTCAACGGGTGGGAGCTGGGATCGGCAGTGTCCGGATCCATCGAGTCGACATCCAGAGCAGGGTGTTCGACGTGCTGGGCATCACTCCCGAGGAGGCCGAATCGCGGTTCGGGTTCTTGCTCGGGGCCTTTCGGTACGGAGCCCCACCCCATGCCGGTTTCGCCATCGGGATCGATCGGTTGGTGGCCGTCTTTGCGGGCGAAGACAGCATCCGCGAGGTCATCGCCTTCCCCAAGACCCAGTCTGGGTCGGACCCCATGACCGGAGCGCCCAAGCCGCTGGCGCCCACGGCTCTGGCCGATCTCGGGCTCCGGCTCGCCCCCCGCAAGGACTGAGCGGCCCGGTTCGCTCATGGCCGCCGACGATCTGTTCTCCGGAGCGGCTGAGGAGCGTCTGGCGGCACGGGCGCCGCTGGCCGCCCGGCTGCGCCCCCGGACCCTCGACGACATCATCGGGCAGTCCCACCTCGTTGGTCAGGGTGCTCCGCTGCGGGCGCTGATCGAGTCGGATCGCCTGACCTCCGCCATCTTGTGGGGTCCGCCGGGAACGGGCAAGACCACCCTGGCTTCGGTGGTGGCCACCGCTACGGCCAAGGAGTTCATCCCGCTCTCCGCCGTGACCGCCGGGGTCAAGGACGTCCGCGAGGTAGTGGAGGGTGCCCGGCGGCGCTTGGGAGAACAGGGCCGCGGGACGATCCTGTTCCTCGACGAGGTCCACCGGTTCAACCGGGCCCAGCAGGACGCACTGCTGCCCTCGGTGGAAGAGGGCTTGTTGGTGCTGATCGGGGCGACCACCGAGAACCCCTTCTTCGAAGTCAATGCCCCCCTCCTGTCCCGGTCGACGCTGTGGCGGCTGGAGCCGTTGAGCAACGACGAGCTGGCCCTCGTGGTGGCCCGGGGGCTCGATGCCGAGGACGCCGAGGCGGAGCCCGACGCGGTGGCCGCCCTGGTCGGACTGGCCGACGGCGATGCCCGGGCGGTGCTTACCACCCTGGAGGTGGCACTGGCCTTGGCCGGCGACCATCCAGTCACCATCGAGGACGTCGAGCGTGCCCGCCATACCCGCTTGCACCACTACGGCGAAGATGACCACTACGACCAGGTGAGCGCTTTCATCAAGAGCGTGCGCGGGTCGGATCCCGACGCCGGCCTGTACTGGTTGGCTCGCATGCTCGAGTCGGGCGAGGACGCCAGGTTCATCGCCCGCCGTCTGGTCATCCTGGCCAGCGAGGACATCGGGGAGGCCGACCCGCTGGCTTTGGTGGTGGCAGACGCTGCCGCCCGCGCGGTCGAGTTCGTGGGCCTGCCCGAGGCACAGCTGAACCTGGCTCAGGCGGTGGTGCATCTTGCCTGCGCGCCGAAGTCGAACCGCGTGACGGTGGCCCTGGGGCGGGCCCAACAGGACGTGCGCCAGGGGCCGCGCGGCAACGTGCCTGCCCATCTCCGTGATTCGCACTACCAGAGCGCGGGATCGATCGGGCACGGTAAAGGTTACGTCTACCCCCATGATGAGCCGGGCGCCTGGACGGACCAGCAATACCGCCCTCCCGAGCTGGGAGACGCCCGCTACTACGAGCCCAGCGATCGCGGCCACGAAGCGGTCGTGGCTGAGCGATTGCGGAAATGGCGCGCTGACAAGGCCCCTGTCTCGGGAACGGTCGACATGGACGGTCCTGCTGACGAGGAGATGCGCGCTGAAGTGGAGATGCGCGCTGAAGAGGACGGCCCCGCTGACATGGACGGGCGCGCTGACGAGGACGGGCGCGCTGGCGAGTCGTGAGCGCGCTGACGAGGACGGGCGCG
>DASXMT010000207.1:0-12317 GCA_036495505.1 Acidimicrobiales bacterium
GAAGCCGCCGATGTGGGCGACGGCATCGGGCTCTCCCCCGCTGTGTCCGAGGCGGTGCCCCGGGCCATCGACGCCATCCACCAGTTGCTGGCATCGATCACCGGCGCCGCCCAACCCGTCCCAGACCCAAGCCCTGAGGAGGCCACATCATGATCCGCCGTCTTGTCGTCGCTCTCGCCCGAGCCGGCGTCGCCCTCCTGGTCGTCCGGTCCATGCCCGACCTGGCCCGCTACCTGAAGATGAGGGAGATGTGACCGGATGACGAAGTACACCATCGAGCCCGAGGGCTCACGGGTGTCGGTGGAGGCGCGCTCGAGCCTGCACCCGATCCACTCGGAGACGGACGGGCTCGAGGGTTGGTTCGAGGCGGACATGTTGGGGGGAGGGCGAATCAACCCCACGGTCGACCCGAGGGGCCATCTGGAGCTCCCGGTGGAGAGGCTGTCGTCTGGCAACCCGCTCTACGACCGCGAGATGCGACGACGGGTCGATGCCCGCCGTCACCCCACCATCGCCGGTGACCTCACGGCCATGGAGTCGACCGATGACGAGGGTCGTTACCAGGTCAGCGGGGAGGTGACGTTCAGGGGCATGACGAACACGTACACCGACGAGATGCTCGTGTCGTTCCCCGAGGACGGCGTGGTCCGTCTCGAGGGCAGTCACCAGTTCGACATCCGCGACTTCGGCATGCAGCCTCCCAAGATCCTCACCTTGCGGGTCGATCCGGATGTGACCGTCACCGTCGCCATCGTGGCCCGATCTGAAGGGTCGATCTAATGCACGAGCTGGGCCTGTGCGAGGACATCGTGGCCGCAGTGGAGCAACGAGCGGGCGAGCGACCCGTGGCTCGCGTCACCGTACGCGTGGGCCGGCTCCATCACGTCCACCCCGAGGCCTTCGACCAGTCGTTCGCAATGGCCTCGGCGGGCGGGGTGGCCGACGGCGCTGCCGCCCAGCTGGTCCTGTTGCCCGTGCAGGTCCGCTGCCATGCCTGCGGCATGACCCACGAGGCGGCCGAGCTCGTCGCCGTCTGCCCCGGTTGCGGTGGTGTCGATCTGGAACTGACCGGTGGTGACGAGCTGGTGCTGGAGTCGATCGAGTACCGCCCGGGGCCGGCCCCGAGCGCTCCGACCTGAGAGGAAGTGCATCATGTGCCTCGGCATCCCCGGACAGGTGGTCGAACGTGACCCGGACAACGAGCACCTGGCCAAGGTGGATGTTGCCGGGGTACGGCGAATGATCAACATCGGCTTGCTCCAGGACGAGGGGGTGACCATCGGTGACTGGGTCTTGATCCATGTGGGATTCGCCATGTCGAAGATCGACGAGGACGAGGCCGACCGGGCCCTGCAAGGCCTGCAACTGATGGGCCAGGCCTATACCGACGAGGTCGACGCGCTACGGGACTCGCGCATCGAGGAAAGAGCCGCCACGAGGTCAGGAGGATGACGCCATGGGAACCATGATCGGATTCGCGTTGGGTTACGTGCTCGGTACCCGCGCCGGTGAGCAGGGGTGGAACGATCTCCGGGAGTCCTGGCGGACCATCTCCTCCTCCGAGGAGGTCCGTGACCTCCTGGTCGGCAGCGTGAGCATCGCTCGCGACTTCATCCGTCAGGGTGCGGGGATCATGGCTGATCGGCTCAGCCAGGACGAACCGAAGTCCGGGCTGAGGGCGGCATGAGGTTCGTCGACGAGTACCGCGACCCATCGGCCGCCCGGGCCTTGATCGAACGCATCACCGTCTTGGCCGAGGGGGGTCGGTTCAAATTCATGGAGGTGTGCGGCGGACACACCCACACCATCTATCGACATGGCATCGAGCACGTGCTGCCCCAGTCGGTGGAGCTCGTGCATGGGCCCGGTTGCCCGGTGTGCGTGATCCCTATGGGACGGGTCGACGACGCCATCGCCGTGGCCGGCGAACCGGACGTCATCTTCACCTCCTTCGGCGACATGATGCGGGTGCCGGGCAGCCACGGCAACCTGCTCGAGGCGAAGGCCCGGGGTGCCGACGTGCGCTTCGTGTACTCACCGCTCGATGCCCTGCGCATCGCCCAGGAGAACCCGGACCGGCGGGTGGTCTTCTTCGCTGTCGGGTTCGAGACCACCGCTCCCTCCACCGCCATCACCCTCATCAAGGCGCGGGCCGAATCGGTCGTCAACTTCAGCGTGTTCTGCAATCACGTGACGATCGTCCCGCCCATCAAGGCCATCCTCGAGTCGCCCGACCTACGCCTGGACGGCTTCTTGGGTCCCGGCCATGTCTCCACCGTCGTCGGCAACCGCCCGTACCGCTTCGTCCCCGCCCACTACGGGAAGCCCTTGGTCACAGCCGGGTTCGAGCCTCTCGACATCCTGGCGGCGATCGTCATGCTGCTCACCCAGATCAAGGAGGGGCGCTGCTCGGTGGAGAACCAGTACACGCGTTGCGTTCGTGACGAGGGGAATCCTCGTGCCCTGGAGGTGATGGCCGAGGTTTTCGAACTGCGACCGCACTTCGAATGGCGCGGGCTGGGCTTCATATCCCAGAGTGCTCTGAAACTACGCCCCGAGTTCGCCCCGTGGGATGCCGAGCTCAGCTTCTCGATACCCGGGGTCCGGGTCGCCGACCCCAAGGCTTGCCAGTGCGGCGAGGTCCTCAAGGGCGTGATCAAGCCGTGGGAATGCAAGGTGTTCGGCACTGGATGCACGCCGGAGACGCCCATCGGCACCTGCATGGTCTCATCCGAAGGTGCGTGCGCCGCGTACTACAACTTCGGCCGGCTGCACCGCGACGCGGCGGTCGCCATGGGCAGATCGGCCTGAGACGGAGGCCGGACGACCCCGGCACCATTACGCAATCAGGTCGGCCTCCAGATGCAGGCGCAGTCGCACGTCCGGGTAGATCTTGAACAGCGGCATGGCGGGAACGGCCAGGTCGAAGCGGCTGATGTCCAATACCTGGGCGCCGGCCACGATGAGCGACCGCTCGAGCTGTTGTGGTCGATTGAAGCTTCGCCGCAGGCGCTCGTGCGCCGTGGCGGTGATGACCCCGCCGATTCGCTGAGTGATGCCGTGGAGGGTCACGTCGCCGTCGACCCGGTAGCAATTGCCCTCTCCCATGGGGTGCAGGGATCTCAGCTCCACCGTGACCACGGGATAGCGCCGGGCATCGACCCGTCGCAGCAGCTCACCGTCATAGATGGCATTTCCCGACGTCAGCTCGGTCACATGCACTTCGAGGCGGGCAGCGGGCACCGTGTCCTTGGCCACCAAGCCATCCTGCAACTCGACGTCGATCCATCCCTCCAGGTTGGTAGAGCTGAAGGCGATCGGCCCGACACTCGAGCGGGCTTCGACGGTCAAGGTGGACCGATCGGCCTTGACCTCGAATCGGTCCGGGTAGCCCACCGGAGTCGGCGCATCGACTGCACTCCCCCGGGGGTCAATGCCCATCCCCTCCAGACGCCTGGCGTTGGCGAACCAGTAACGCTGGAGGACCAGGTCCAAACTGTTGCGTTCCCGCGACACGATCGACATCCACGCCTCGAGCGCCTGTTCGCCCTCGGGCGTGACCGCGTGGACATGACGGGTGGAACCAGCGATGGGTGCTGCATCCCAGCTCCGCACCAATCCGTCGCTCTCGAGCTCGCCCAACGCCCGATACACGCTGGGTCTGTCCATCCGGCCCAGACCGAGGCTCGGCAGCGCGTCACAGAGCAAGTACCCGTGCCGGGGTTCTTCGGTGAGTAGCAAGAGGAGGGCCGGATAGAGGAAGTTGCGCGGAGGGCTGACCACGAAGCGGCACCGGCCTTGTGGAGCGGAATCCGGGGCTTCGGGCCAGGTCTCTTCCCACCATCGGAGCGAACCTGCCCCTCCAGGCTCTTCAACGGGCTCAACCAAATCGAGCCACCCCCCACTCACTCGCGGACCGTGAACCCCGAACGAGTGCCCGCACAGCACTCGAATGGACCCTACGAACATGTATTCCCGTTTCCACTGCCTCCTGAAACACAGCTCCATCAGTGGCGTCTGCGAAGCTGGCCCGATGAGCGAGACAGAGCCGATCGCGGTTCCCTACGTGGCCCTGACCGGACAACCAGCGGGAACGCCGTGGCCCACCGGCGAGTGGCCCATCGGCGACGCCCCAACTGGCGTGCCGCTCGGCCCGTTGCTCGATGACCTCTTCGACGACACCGGGCCCCTGGCCACCACCTACGCTGCCGTCGTCATACACCGCGGGCGGCTGGTGGGGGAGCGCTACGCCGGCGAGCTCGAGCGCTGGGACGGCCCGTCCGAGCAGAGCGGGCCGGATACCCGCTTCCTCTCGTGGTCCATAGCCAAATCGATGCTCCATGCCGTCGTGGGCATGCTGGTGGGCGAGGGGCGTCTCGACCTCGACACGCCAGCCCCGGTACCCGCCTGGCAGGGACCCGGCGATCCCCGGCGGGCGATCACCCTGCAGGACATGCTCGAGATGCGAGACGGGCTCGACTTCGTCGAGCAGTACGTCATCGGCTCTCCCTCTGACGTCATCGACATGCTCTTCGGCTCGGGACAACAGGACATGGCCGCCTTCACCGAGGCCAAGCCATTGGCCGTGCCCCCCGGTAGCCGGTTCAACTATGCGAGCGGCACGAGCAACGTCATCTCCGCCATCGTGGCCCGCTTGATCGGGCGTGGTGAGCCCTACCGGTCGTTTCTGCACCGGCGCCTGTTCGACCCCATCGGCATGACGTCGGCGTCGCCCGGGTTCGACGAGGCCGGGAGCTGGGTGGCGTCGTCCTCCGTGCAAGCCACTGCCCGCGATTTCGCCCGATTCGGCTACCTGTACCTGCGGGACGGAACCTGGGACGGGCGTCGCCTGCTACCCGAGGGGTGGGTCGATCACGGTCGCCTCCCCCACTCGATCGACCC
Organism: Acidimicrobiales bacterium; assembly: GCA_036495505.1. Classification (GTDB taxonomy): domain Bacteria; phylum Actinomycetota; class Acidimicrobiia; order Acidimicrobiales; family RAAP-2; genus DASXMT01. The sequence continues at coordinate 4,903 of DASXMT010000207.1, forward strand.
CGAAGACGGGGATCTGTACGGCGCCCACTGGTGGGTGGTCGGCGACGAGTACGGCAGTTTCCGGGCCTCGGGATACGAGGGTCAGTCCATCCTCATCTCGCCGGGACTGGACCTCGTGGTGGTGCGGATGGGCAAGACCCCGACCGAGCGGGGGCCGCAACTGGAGCAGTGGCGGCGGCGGATGACGGCGGCATTTGCCGGAAACTGAGCCACTTCACGGCAATCCGGTGGTCAGGCCACGAAACGAGGCCGCAACCCTGAATCTGGCCATCCGACATGTGGCGGCTGGATGACGTAGATTGTCACCAGATCGTTACATTCATCGGAGGACGCGGGCTCCACGGGACTGGCGGCCCTCCTTTCAATGCCCGGGTGCCAGATCCGGCGCCACATCGAAAGGGACCCAACGCATGCGTCGTCGCACCTACCTACCCCTCCTGCTCATAGCCGCCCCTGGGGCTATGGCCCTGGGCATGGTTACCCCGGCCGGCGCGGCCTCGAGCAACGGCGTCGCCAATAAGAGCGCTAGCGAGATCGTCACCGCGGCCTCGGCCGCGACCGGCGCGGCGAAGTCCTTCACGTTCGGCGGCACCACCCAGCAGAGTGGGACCACCACCAACCTGAAGGTGTCGGTGAGCTCCTCAGGGAAGGGCCAGGGGACCATCACCATCTCAGGGCAGCCGGTCAAGCTCATCAAGATCGGCAATACCGTCTACTTCAGTTCTACCAAGGCGTTCTGGAACAAGGCCGCGGGAACGGGGGCGGGATCGCTGTTCGGAACGAGATGGGTAGCCGTGCCATCGACCGATTCGGACTTCGCCGGCATCAACACCCTGCTCGATGAGTCACAGGTCGCCAGTCAGTTCTCTGACACGTCGAACACCACGTTCACCAAGGGCAAGACGAGCACCATCAACGGCCAGGCGGTGATCGCCGTCAACGGCAAGGACAGTGGTGACAGCACGGGGGGCACCGTCTACGTGGCCACGACGGGCAAGCCCTACATCATCAGGGTTACCGGCGGCGGCTCGTCGCTCACGTTCAGCAACTACAACCGGCCCGTCAACCCCTCCGTCCCACCCAACTCGATCAACATCTCCACGCTGGGCGGGAGCACCACGACCACGGGCTGAAACCCGGCCGCGGCCCGGTCGGTTCTCCATGAGGCTCGATTGGTCCTCGATGAGGATCGGGCCGCGCCTTGTCGTCGGTAATGCACCACATGGGAGGCCCCGAAGGCGCAGACAGGCCTGATCGCGGGAGACTGTGGGTAGAGAGAGGGCTGCGGTCCCCCGAGGGCGAGGAGTACAAACCATGAACGGATTGCGAACTGTGGCCATCGTCTTGGCCGCTGTGGGCATCTTCGGGCTGTTCGCCCTGGTCACGTGGGTGACCTGGCGCATGACCCGATGGTTCCGTCGTGTCCACACCCACCTGTCGCGGGTGTTCCCCGGTGGGATCCCCGCCCCCAGGCCGGCCGCAGCCACGGTGACCTATGCCCAGATGCACCGGAGAACGCTCGGGATCCGGCGTATGACGAGCAGCGGGCCTCGGCGTGAGTCCCTGTCGCTCCGACAGGACCTGTGGTCCCACGTCGATACGGCTCACGCCGCCTTGTCGACGGCACAGGCCAATGGGGCGCCAATCGGCGATCTGCCCGTTCTGTCCGGCCAGCTGCGGGAGCTGGCCAAGCGTCATGACCAGCAGCTCGCGCTCCTGTCGATTCGTTCGTCTCACGGTGTGATGACCCGGGCCCGGGCCGAGACTGCCCGGATCGCCGAGCAGGCCGACATGGTCTCCGAGGCGGCAATCGGTGCCCTCCATGCCGTCTCCACCCAGGACGCCGATCGTTTGGCCCGGTTGCTCGACCACGAAACCCAAGCGGTCAAGGCCGGATCGGCCCGCCTCCGCTCGCTCTCCGCCGGGTGACTCGGCCGTCAACCGGCTGATCCGGCGCGCGTCGTGGCGCGAACCCGTCGGGATGGCCGCAGCCAACTGGCTACCATGAACCACTGCAACTGCCTGGCCTGTTTTCCCGCAGGTCAGGCAGTTCTAGTTTCCTCCTATCCGTTCTATTTCCCTCCGCCCTGTTCGATCTGCCAATGAACATGGCCAGCTAACGTCCAAGCATTGCCGGACACGCGGCTGGTCCGCGTCCCCGATCGTGAGGTGACGATGAACTACCTGAATCTCGGCTCCACCGGACTGCGCGTCTCGCGTATCTGCCTCGGAATGATGAGCTACGGCAACGACAGCGACCGCCCGTGGGCACTCGATGAGGACAGCGCCGAGCCGATCGTCAAGGCCGCGGTCGAGGGCGGCATTACCTTCTTCGACACCGCAGATACCTACTCGGCCGGCGCCAGCGAGGTGGCCACGGGCCGGTTGCTGAAGAAGTTCCTGTCCCGCGACGAGCTGGTCATCGCCACCAAGGTGTTCTCGCCCATGACCCCGGGTGAGAACGGCGGCGGACTCTCGCGTAAGCACATCCTGTCCGGCATCGATGCCTCCCTGCAGCGCCTCGATCTCGACTACGTCGACCTCTACCAGATCCACCGGTGGGACAACCGGACGCCCATCGAGGAGACCATGGAGGCCCTGCACGACGTCGTCCGGGCCGGCAAGGCCCGCTACGTCGGCGCCAGCTCCATGTACGCCTGGCAGTTCGCCAAGGCCCAGCACGCGGCCGACCGCCACGGCTGGACCCGGTTCGTGTCCATGCAACCCCACTACAACCTGATCTACCGCGAAGAAGAGCGCGAGATGATCCCCCAGTGCATCGACCAGGGTGTGGGGGTCATCCCCTGGAGCCCGCTAGCCCGGGGCGTGCTGGCCGGCAACCGGACCCGCGACGGCGAGAAGCTCACCACCAGGTCGGACACTGACGGTTTCACCGACCACCTGTACAACCAGCCCACCGACTTCGACGTCGTCGAGCGGGTGGCCGAAGTGGCGGCCGAGCGCGGTCTCGCCCCCGCCCAAATTGCACTGGCATGGCTGCTCCACAAGCCAGGCGTCACAGCGCCCATCGTGGGCGCCACCAGGCTGGGCCATCTCGAAGACGCCCTGGCCGCCGAACAGGTCACGCTCGACGAGGACGAGATCAAGCGGCTCGAAGATCCCTACGTGCCCCATCCTGTACGCGGTCACTGAGTGACGGCCCGGAAATGGGCCACCGCCCGGTCGCTTCCCCATTCCCGCACCCCGTCCGGCTCGAGCACGGGCCGGGCGGACCCAAGGTAGGCATCCACCAGCAAGGCGACCTGGCCCCGGCCGCGTAGCTGCAGCGACAGCAGGCCACCGGGAGCGAGATGCTCGCCGGCCAGCTCCATGCATCGCCACGCCGTGTCGAGGCCATCGTCGCCCCCGTCGATAGCCACGACGGGGTCATCGAAGAGCGCTACTTCGTGGGTGGGCACGTAGGGAGGGTCGGCCACGACGATGGCGAACTGCTCGCCGGAGCCGACCGCATGGCCCAGATCGGCCTCGCGGATCTCCACCCGGTCGCCAAGGCCGGCACGGTCGGCATTGATCCGGGCCCAGCGGCACGCCCCGGGATTGCTGTCCACCTGGACCAGTCGACGTCCGGTCAGCAGTGCGGCGACGAGCCCGATCTGGCCCACGCCGGCACACAGTTCCAGAACCGGGCCGTCCGGCACGTCCCCGACTTCGGCCACCCACGTGCTCTGTTCGAGCGTCCACGGGCGCGGTGCCAGACAGGTTTCATCGAACGTCAGCGTCACCGGCCCAAAGACAATATGGCGAGATTCACCGGAGGTCCCGGGCGCAGGAGGAAGGCCGCTCCTCCCCTGTTCGCTGGGGAAGACGGCGTCACCAGGCACGTCTGAACGCTAGCGTGCGGGCCCCTCCCACCGGCACTCCCGACCTCGCCTACCGGCGCGCCGACAGAGATGGCGTTGATCGCTTTGATCCGGTAGACCCTTGGGTCTGATGCCTACCTTCACGCCATTTGCATCCGGATCGATATCCATGCGCCTGTACCCTCACAACGAGCTCGGGGCCGAGGACGTGATCCGGGAGATCTCCCTGCAGGCCGGACTGGCCCTGGCCAACGGATTCGACGGGGTCATGACCAGCGAGCACCACGGGGGCTTTGCCGGTTACATGTGCAATCCCCTGCAGATGACCTCGTTCATCCTGGAAGACAACGAACAGGGCTGGGCCGCACCGTGTCCCCTGGTCCTCCCCTTGCGCCCGACGGCTCAGGTGGCGGAAGAAGTGGCCTGGCTCAACGCCCGGCACCCGGGCCGTGTGGGCCTGGGTGTCTGTGCCGGAGCCCTCCCGCTCGACTTCGAGGCCATGGATGTGCCCCTCAGCGAAGCCGTCCCGCGGTTCAAAGTGGCCCTCCCCGAGGTGGTCGACATGCTCCGGGGTCGCAATCTCCGAGGGCTGGACGGAGACCAAGCCCTCCAGCTGGGCGCCACTGCTCCGATCCCCGTGGTGAGCGCGGCCGCCTCGACCACGGCGGCGCGGCGGGCGGCCGGGTGCGGCGCCGGCATCCTCATGGAAGGAATGTCAACGGTGGAACGGCTGACCTCGTTCTGCACCGCGTACGACGAGGCCGGTGGAACCCAATCCAAGGTTCTCATCCGTCGGGTGTGGCTGGGCAAGCCTCTCACCGAGTTGGTGGAGAAGCAGCGGCAGGTCTACCAGAGCTACTCGAGCGGCTCCCTGGGCGCCGATCAAACACTGACCACGACCGATCCGGCGGCCATGGCCGACACCCTGCACCAGACGATGGTCACGGTCGGCGCTGATGCCATCAACCTCCGAATCCATCTGCCCGGCATCAGTGCCGAAGATGCCCGTCGTCAGATCATGGCCCTGACCGAGGACGTGGTCCCCCGCCTACGGGCGCGGCTGCAGAGCTCGCGTTAGATCGCGCGGGTCGTCAAGAGAACCCCGACCACGACGACGATGACACCGGCCGCGCCCAGGAGCCCCGCTGACGAGCTGCCGCTTCGCATGTGCTGGCTGCGCATGCGCCGCATCAGGACGGGAGTGGCCACGATGGCGATCGCTCCCACGACGATGAGCACGATTCCCAGCACCATGTGTTTGTCGACTGCAGCGATCATCGGGCCTCCTCGGTCGGTGGTACCAGCAACCTAGCGGCTCACCGAACGGGAGTCCTGGGACTTCGGAATCGCCTGGCACCCTGCGTCTCGCAGCCCCGGCGCCCTCCGTCTAGTAAAGAGTGATGGAGGAATCCCCCCGTCAGACATGCCAAGGAGGCGCGTCGGACGATTCGAGGGCACCCATCGAGGCAACGAGGAGACGGAATGGACATCTACGAGGCGCTCTACACGACCCGGGCCATGCGACGGGTGCGACCGGACCCGATCCCGCTCGAGTCGCAGGCCAGGATCCTGGACGCCGCCATCCGGGCACCGAGCGGGGGCAACACCCAGAACTGGCGGTTCCTCCTCGTCGACGATCCCGGCGTCAGGGCCCGGATCGCTCCCCTCTACCAGGACAGCATCGCCCAACTGTGGACCACCATCTATGCCGACCGGCTGGCTGCGGCGGCAGCCGACCCAGAGGCCGAGTCGAGCATCGAGATGATCAAGGTCCAGCGTTCGGCCCAGTGGCTGGCCGACCATTTCGAAGAGGTTCCTCTCTTCCTCTTCGCCTTCGTGCAGGGCGACTCGAGCGGCGGATCCATCTTTCCCGCCGTCTGGAGCGCCCAACTGGCGGCTCGGGCCGAGGGCATCGGAAGCTCGCTCACCTCGGTCCTGGGGGCCTTTCACCCCAACGAGACACTCGAGATCCTCGGTGTGCCCGAGGGCAGGGGATGGATCATGTCGTGCTGCGTCAGTCTCGGGTATCCCGTCGGACGGTGGGGCATCGCCCAGCGGCGGCCGGTGCACGAGGTGTCCTATCGCAACCAGTGGGAGGCTCCGATCGGCTTCGAGGTCAACGAGCCCCTCTGGGCTCAGTAGCAACGACATCGTCTCGGGTGGTTCCGTAAGGCCCGACCGCCATGTCGTAGAGTGTGATTCCTCGTCGTCGACGATCGGCCTCAGGCCGGGCGTCGCTCTTGCGGGCGTAGCTCAATGGTAGAGCCCCAGCCTTCCAAGCTGGTGGTGCGGGTTCGATCCCCGTCGCCCGCTCCAGGTCAGGACGTTTTTTCCTGAACTTGTCCGCTCGGATGGGGGCGTTGTTGCGCGCTCCATCTGGATCTCAGGCGCATCGCTGGCCAAGTCAGCCAGGGCGTCGGCATCGCACGAATCTGGCACCGGATCGCCGCCGCCGGGTTACCGTACCGGCGTGGCAGGTGACGTGGACGGAGCACCCGGCCCCCGGGGGCCCAGATTCCTCAACTTGGGTGGCCAACCGCACTATCCGTTGCCCGCCCAGCAGTCGATGCCCACCCAAGAGCCCGGCCGGGCGCGGCGCCTGACCTGAAGCACCCGGCCCGCGCTCCGCAGGTCAGGGCGCGCTCCGGCCAGCGGAGGCCGGCTGCCCCGCCGGCATGGTGCCTCTCGCAGCGATGACAAGCAGCTCGCCGGCCAAGACATGGCGTGGACGAATGGGGCTTTGATCTGATCGCTTCGCGCATCAAGCAGGCAAGCATGGCCGCGCCTTCCGATGGCCGAGACGGCCACTCCCCAGCGGACAAGAGATCCAGACTCTGGGTGAACAATTCGACGGACTGGCTTGGCCAGATGCTCATGCGAATTGAGGGTGGGCTTAACGGTTTGCTCGCCGGCTCCCCTTGCCAAAAGCGAGCCCTACCAGCCACGCCACGAAGAAGATCACCGCGATGACCCACAGCACGTGAATGGCAAAGCCCACGCCGACGAAGATCAGTGCCAGCAAGAGCAAGAACAGGATGATTCCCATGTGGGCACCCTAACGTGTGCACGGTGGTCCCAATCTTCACGGGCCAGCCAGACGACCTCGCGGTCACCCGTAGCCCGCGAACCGGCATCGCTCCCAGTACCAAGAGGAGACGAAACCCCTGCACAGGCAGCAATGACGGTCTAGTATTTTGAGCCTCAGCCCAGGACGCAGTGGGAGCGGCTCCTGGACTGAGGCGCGTCCATAATACGGTGCTGCGAGTCCGGCCAAAACATCGCCGAGGTGGTGCGGAGCTAGCAAAGGAGCCCGATGACCTGGTGCGACGAGTCAAATCAGGTCTGACAGATAGCCAATATAAATTGTCCATAATCTAAACTGCTGTATCGGGTTACCGTTTTCGTTCACGTCGAGGTCGCCCGGGCACCCGATGACCGTCGAGTCGAACTGGTACGCCCCTGATGCATCCAAGCGGAGTCCCAACTCGACCAGGAAGTCATACTGCCGTTCGGTCAACCGTTCTCGGAAGCTGCGCAGGGCTCCACGTACTGACAGTGGCTCAACACGAAGAGTTCACCGTCCGCGTACCTTTC
>DASXMT010000208.1:0-2913 GCA_036495505.1 Acidimicrobiales bacterium
CCAATCTTGTAAAACAGCAAGGCCGCTCACCGGTTAACGGATGGTATCCATCGTGTCATCACTGGCTCAGGACCCAAACAAGTCGACCGGACCCCGGGTTCAGGCAGTGTTGAATTCCGAAGGGAGGAAAGTCCCAGACGCGTTGCGCTGGGAGTCCTCCGTCGATCTCGGCGTGAGCGCCATTCCCATCAAGAGGTACTTGTCGCGTGAGTTCCACGAACTCGAAGTCGAGAGGGTGTGGCGCAAGACCTGGCAAATGGCCTGCCGGGAAGAGGACATACCCGAGATCGGCGACCACGTTGTCTACGAAATTGTCAAGGACTCGTTCCTGATCGTCAGGTCCGGTCCCGACGAAATCAAAGCTTTCGTCAACGCCTGCCTCCACCGTGGCCGTCGCCTTCGCTCAGAGGGCGGCTCTGTGCCCTATTTCCGCTGCCCCTTCCACGGGTTCACCTGGAACATCGACGGCACGTTCTCGGAGTTGAGCCCCAGCCAATGGGATTTCCCGCAAATCAACCCGGCCCGGTTCAGCTTGCCGCAGGTCCAAGTGGACACGTGGGGCGGCTTCGTGTTCATCAACCCCGACCCGAGCGCGCCGTCGCTTGAGGAATACCTGGAAGGTCTCCCTGAGCACTTTGCCCACCGTCCACTCGAGGACAGGTACAAGTCGGTCCACATCCAGAAGGTGGTCCGGGCGAATTGGAAGGTCGTCAACGAAGCCTTCTTGGAGTCCTTCCATCTCGCGGCCACCCATCCACAGCTGATCGGCAGCGTGTCTGACGAAAGCACCGAATACGACACATGGCCCGGCTGCCGACACATCAGTCGAGCCATTACTTTGGCCGGCTACGCGAGTCCTCACATCAAGGCCTCGAACGATGAAGTCATATTGGACAACTATCTACTGAACCGCCAGTACTACGGGCAGACCCTGGAGGGCCGCGATCTCGTCGCCGACGATCTGGAAATTGCCGAGGGCCAAACCCCGCGCGAGTTCCTCGCTGATCAACTGCGCGAACAGCTAGCGCCGATGCTCGGCGCAGAAGCGGCCGAGTCCGCTACCGACTGCGAGATCCTCGACCCGATCGCATACTCCGTCTTCCCCAATTTCCATCCCTGGATGGCAGCTGGACCCTCAATCGTTTATCGCTTCCGGCCCAACGGCGACGACCACCGGTCCTCCCTCATGGATCTCATGTTCCTGAGCCCGTACCCGCTCGGTACTGAACGGCCGAAGCCATGCCAAGTCCACTACCTGACGGAAGACCAGGAATGGAGCGACGCTGAGGAGCTGGGACGGCTGGGCCCGGCGGTCGACCAAGACGCCAACAACATCCCCGAAGTACAGCGGGGCCTGGAAGCCCTCGGAGGCTATCGCCGCGGCTTGATGATGGCGCGATACCAGGAATCAAAAATCCGGCTGTTTCATAGGACGCTCATGCAATACATCGACGAATCGACGTCGCAAGCTGACAGCTAGAGAGCCTCAGACCGGACGACGGACCGAGGTTCCGCTCGTCGTCATTCCAGGTGTCGCGGTGGAAAGGCTGATCAAGCAGCAGGCCTTCCCGTCGCACGAGATCACGCAGGCGTGGACTCCGTTTGATCGCCGAGCAGGTGGGCAAGCGTTGCTTCGATCTCAGCTCGGCCACGCTGTTTGGGGGGCTCCGACCCCGGCAGTCCACGAAGTACGTCCAGGGCTCGGCTGAGTGTTGCGCGTATCGGAGGACCGTGCGTCGGAAAAAGTGCGCTCGCCTGCAGGTCCTGCACGGCACTTAGCGAGTCATCGAACTTGACCCGGTCTGCAGCATGCACCCACGGCGCATCCAAACTGGCCCACCTCGTGGCGCCTGCTGCGAAGTCCTCGTGTGCAACCGTCGCGATGTCGTCGGCGACGGCGTCTTCCATCGACGGCAAGACAGCGCCTAGGAAATCTACGCAGTAGTAGATCCCCGTACCGTGATCGAGGAAGCCTGCGGTACCGCCATTGTCGTATGTCGGAGGCCGAAGTGGCGTGATCTGGCGACCGCCCAAAGTGACTTGCTCCCCCAGCGTGACCATCGACGCACGTTCACGCGGGATCGGGTCTGGGCCGGTGGCCATGAAGCCCATCGTTGGGAACGTCAAAGCAACGCGAGCGTTCGGCGCTTGTTCGAGCAGCTGCCCAAGCGCGCCCACGTGGTCGTGGTCGCAGTGAGTCAGATAGATCCACCGCAACTCGTTCAGGCCAACCACTTGGTCTACGGCTGAGACGAACTCGTCGACCTCCTGAGCACTGCCAGTATCCACCAGCATCGGCTCGCCGTCACTGAGAAGGAACGCATTGATGGGGAATGCGCCGATGCCCGGTACTCAAAGCGTCGCCGTCAGCGCCGTAACGCTTGGGTCGACTTCATGCACGATGATCATGACAGCTCCCTCCGTTCGCTCGTGCCTAAAGGTGCCGGGTGGCCTTGACTCCGACGCAACGGTCGCTCGCCACGACGGGATTTGCTCTGCGCAGCCGACAGAAGCCCATCGCACCAGAGTCAGCGAGAATCTTCAGGGCAGCTACCACCAACACTCTCCTGCATAGCCCGATCAGCTTTCATGCGCACCCGACCTACTACTGCCAGCGGCCACCACTAAGCCCCCGGCTGCAGTGCCCCAAATGCTAGGTCGAGTTCACGTCTAGAGCAAGGGAGGTTCGGGGATCCGTCTTCGCAAGGTGGCGGGAGGACCGGTCCGGCCAGCGTGGATACGCACTCCGCTTGCGCCCGGCGGGGGAGTGGGCCTGCACCGGTCCCGCCCCCTCCATTGACAGAACATGAATTCATGTTTGTATGATTACTGTCACCCGGCGGGTGCGGCGCACCAAGGGGGCAGAGCTGATGGGGAGGACGACATGATCGAGACGTGGGGCTTTTTCCTCTG
>DASXMT010000209.1:0-5579 GCA_036495505.1 Acidimicrobiales bacterium
TTGCTGCCCGAGCACGACGAGGGAGCGACCATGAGCGCCGAGGCCAATCGGAAGCTGGTTACCGACTTCTGGAGCGCTCTGTACCAGCGCGACTGGGACCGGGTCGGAGGGTTCTTCGTCGCCGACTCGCAGTACACCGACATGCCCACCCCAGCCGATGAAATGGCCGTGGGGCCCGAGCAGATCCTCGCCCGCCTGCGGCTGGGCCTCGAACGCATCAGTGCGTACGAGCACGATCTCAGGCTGATGGTGGCCGAGGGCGACGCGGTGGTCACCGAGCACACGGAGACCTGGCACTGGCCCACCGGCGAGGTCGTCGCCCTGCCGTTCGTCTCGGTCCAAGAGGTGCGCGACGGCTCGATCATGCGGTGGTGGGACTACTGGGATCTCCAGACGCTGATGAACGGCGCGCCGGCCTGGTGGATCGAACACGTAGCCCAGGGGTACTCCTGAGCAGGCAGAGGCGGTACTCAGGCCACGCGTACCTCGTGGTCCTGGACCGTGACCACGTCACCTCGGTGCAGCTGGCGGCCCCTCCGCCGTTCCGATTCGCCGTTGACACGGACCGACCCGTCCCCGAGGAGGATCCGGGCATCCGATCCTGAATCGATGAGATTGGCCAGCTTCAGGAATTGACCCAAGCGGATCATGTCGTCGGAGATGGGGACGTCGAGCACACCACCATCATGCCCTGGGTCTCCGCCTGGGTCCGAGTCCCACCTCGAACCAATGTGACGAGTCGATCGGACTCGGGCCCCATTTGGGCCTACGCTCGTGTCGAGCGCCTCGCCTTCTAGCCGTTCCGAGGCCAGATGGTTGAGCCCAAGGCCGCCGTCGTCTCGTGATCACACCATGACTCCATTCCGAACCTCACGTGCCCGCCCAGCCCGATGATGCGGCGTTTAGGCGCGATGGGCATCGGGCATCGTGAGGAGATGAAGCTTGCTGCCCTCTCGGCTCCGGCGAGGACGACCGAGACGCGGCTCGAGCCTCGATTGCAACGGGCCCTGGTGGCCGGTTCTGACGCGCTCGACGAGTTGGCACACGTCCACCCGGTCGATGGCCGCGACGGCGCACTTGCCCTGGCCGTCATCCATGACCTCTTCGTCGCTCCGCTCGACAGCGTGCGCGATGCCGCCGTCTACCAGCACCATCCGGCCGTGATGACCCTCAAGGGCCGTCTGGAGTCCGACTTGATGGACCGCGTGCGGGCGCTGGTCGACCGTGGGACAAGACCGAGAGACGAGAGCGCTGTTGAGGCGATCCGGTCGCTTGCCTCCGGCGACATGGTCCCTTCCGTCTACCGGTGGGTCGCCGCCTCAGCCAGCTGGGCCGGGCTCCGATCATTCCTGGAGATGGAAGGCGGTCCGGACGGCGGCTTCGACGACCTCGTCGCCATCGGTCAGATCGGATTGCTCGGCGAGCCCAAGCTGGAGTTGGCCAGGAACTACTGGGACGAGATGGGGCGGGGTTCCGCGGGCAACGTCCATACCCAGTTGCAGCACCGGATGGCCGCTGCGGTCGGATTGGGCTCGACCCCCCGTTCACTGTTGCCCATCGAAGCTTTGGATCGGTCGTTGCTGTCGACCATGTTGGCCACCAACCGCCGACTGCAGCCCGAGTTGGTAGGCGCATTGGGGCTCATCGAACTTCAGGCCGGCCCGAGGTGTCGAAGCGTGGTTCGGGCCATGCGCCGACTCGATGCCAGCGAGGATGCGTTGGCGTTCTACCGGGAGCACGCGGTTGCCGATCCGAAGCACGGCCACGCATGGCTCCATCACGTGGTTCGGCCCCTGTCCGCCGATCCGTGGTGGGCCGCGGGCATGGTGCGTGGCGCCCTCTGCCGGTCAGCGGTGAACGCAGCCTTTTTCGACATGGTGGCCGGTCGGGTCAACGGGGGCTTTGCCGGCGTCCGCCCCGGAACTGCGGGAACGCTGAGCCTCCTTCCCGGCCAGAAGTCATGACGGTGAAAGGCCGGCCGCCGACGGGTGAAGTGCTGGCCCGTGCAGTGGACGGCCTCGAGCGTTTCGAGTTGCTCGACGGGATTGCCGGTCCCCTCCGCCGACGGGTGAAGCGCCTGCTGCGCTCCGATCGCATCCGCGACCTGGCCAGCGGCACCCCTCTCGGGCACCCGGCCCATCCCGCCCTGGTCGAGCTGCCCATCGGCTTTTGGACGAGTGCGATGCTGCTCGACTTCACCGGACGGGGTCAGCGACGGGGCGCCCGGTGGCTGATGGGTTTCGGTGTGCTGTCCGCCCTCCCGGCCGTTGCCGCCGGGCTGTCCGACTGGTCTGACACCGATCTGGCCGAGACGCGGGTCGGTCTGGTCCATGCCGCGCTCAACACCACGGCGGTGGGATGCTTCACCATGTCCTGGTGGGCCAGGCGCCGGGGAGGACGGGCCGGCCAGTGCTGGTCGCTGCTGGGGGCGACGGTGGCCACCGGAGCGGGTTGGTTGGGTGGCCACCTGGCCTACAACATGGGTGTGGGTGTCGACACGAACGCTTTCGAAGTCGGGCCGGCCGATTGGACGAAGGTGTCCGGCAACATAGACCCGAACGGCGCCGTCAGCGGCGGGATCGTGGACGGCGTCCTGGTCGTTGTCGTCCCGACCGGAGGGACGGCCCGCGTCCTGGCTGGTCGGTGCAGCCATCGTGGTGGCCCGTTGCCCGAAGGGCACCGTCAGGGCAACTGTCTCGTCTGCCCCTGGCACGGCAGCCAGTTCGACCTCGATTCCGGCGTGCCCGCCAGAGGCCCGGCGTCGATCCCCCAACCGGTCTACGAGGCCCGGATCGAGGACGCGGATGTCGAGGTGCGGCGCCGGGAGCCTCGGGCCCTGCGCCAGCGCTCCGTACGCCCCGGCCGAGGCGACTGAGCTCGACCGGGGTCCGTCCGCCGTCGTGCCCGTACTCATCGGAACGTCGGGATGGCACTATGCCGACTGGCGTGGTCGCTTCTACCCGGCCGACCTGGCCCAGGCTCGTTGGCTCGAGCACTACGCGGACCGGTTCCGCACAGTGGAGGTGAACAATGCGTTCTACCGCCTCCCCGATGCCTCCACGTTCGAGGCGTGGAAGGAGCGGACCCCCGAAGACTTCATCGTGGCCGTGAAGGCCAGCCGCTATCTCACCCACGTCCGGCGGCTGAAGGATCCCGCCGAGCCCGTACACCGTCTCATGAGCCGCGCCGAGCATCTGGGAGCCAAGCTGGGTCCGGTGCTTCTCCAGCTCCCGGCCAACTTCCGTATCGACCTCGAAGCCCTCGACCAGACGCTCACGCTCTTTCCTCCCCGGACGCGCATCGCCTTCGAGCCGCGCCACGATTCCTGGTACACCGACGAGACGGCCGACCTGTTGGCCCGACACCGGACCGCGTTCTGCCTGAGTGACATCCCGAGCCGCCGCTCCCCCCACTGGCGAACGACGGATTGGGGTTACATCCGATTCCACCAAGGCCGGGCCAGCCCCGCTCCGTGCTATGGGCGTACCGCGCTCCGGTCATGGGCGGAGCGACTGGCCGATCGGTGGTCCTCCGACGATGACGTATACGCCTATTTCAACAACGACCGCGGTGGATGCGCCGTCCGTGATGCGCACCGGTTCGCCCTTGCCGTGGAGCGGGTCGGCCTCGAGCCGTCGCGGGTTCCTTCGGCCCGAGAGGCTCCGGTGGTTGCCTCCGAGTGACGAGGGTGAGCTCGCCGGCCCGGACGGCTCGGCGTCGACCATGTTCGGTCAGCTGCCTCGGCGGGTATCTAGTGGGGGTGGCTGACGAACGGGGAGCGCTGGCCCGAGAGGGTGACGACGGCGTTGCCGCGTCCTCGCCCCCGGACGAGTTCCCCCCACACGTGCTCCGGGAGTACAGCGTCCTGGCCGACGGCGAGCGAGGTGTCCTGGTCGGACCCAAGGGCGACTTCTCCTGGATGTGCGCTCCTCGTTGGGACTCCGACGCGGTCTTCTCCTCCCTCATCGGGGGCGCGGGGATGTACGCGGTCACGCCCACGGATCCGCGAATGGTGTGGGGTGGCTACTACGAAGAGGCCTCTCTGATCTGGCGAAGCCGCTGGATCACGACCACCGGCATCGTCGAGTGCCGAGAGGCGCTGGCGTTTCCCGGCGACCCCCATGCCGCCGTGGTCCTCCGCCGGATCATGGCCATCGACGGGCCTGCTCGGGTGCGGGTGGTGCTCGACGCCCGGGCCGGCTTCGGCACCCACGCCATGGGCTCGCTGCACGCCGACGATGGCGTGTGGACGGCCCGGACCGGTGGACTGCACGTTCGCTGGTCGGGGGGCGGGGCGGCGAGGGCGAGCTCGGCAAGGGGGCTCGAGCTCGAGTTCGACCTCGAGCCGGGAGTCCATCACGACCTGGTGTTGGAGCTGTCCGACCTGGCATTGCCCGACGGCCCGGTCCAGGCGGACGCGGCGTGGGAGGCGACCGAGGCCGCCTGGGCGGCGGCCATTCCCCGGCTGGACGGCACCCTGGCTGCTCGAGACGTCCGCCACAGCTATGCCGTATTGCGCGGCCTCACCAGTGCCGCGGGCGGGATGGTCGCCGCCGCCACCATGTCGTTGCCCGAGCGTTCCGATGCCGGAACCAGCTACGACTACCGCTACGCCTGGATCAGGGATCAGTCCTACGTCGGGCAGGCCATTGCCGCTCATGGCCCCCATCCCCTGCTCGACAACGCCGTGGGCTTCGTGGCCGAACGAATCGCGGCGGACGGCCCGCAGCTCAAACCGGCCTATACGGTCGTCGGAGGTCCCGTTCCCGACGAGCGCACGCTGTCGCACCTCGACGGCTACCCGGGCGGGACGGACAAGGTCGGCAATCGGGTCAACCAGCAGTTCCAGCTCGACGCGCCGGGCGAGGCCCTCTTGCTCTTCGCCGCCGCCGCTCGTCACGACCACCTGGATCTCGACCATTGGCGGGCGGCCGAATCGGCCGTCAAGCTCATCGAGGCCCGTTGGACCGAGGCCGACGCGGGTATCTGGGAACTGGACGACCACCACTGGGCCCACTCCCGGCTCGCCTGCGTCGCCGGCCTCCGGGCCATCGCCACAGCCGGGCCCACCGGCCCCCAGGCCGCGGCGTGGACGACACTGGCTGATGCCATCGTGGCCGAGGTGGCATCGGACAGCCTGCATCCGAGCGGGCGGTGGCAGCGGGCACCGGACGACCAACGGACCGATGCTGCCCTCCTCCTGCCCGCCATTCGAGGGGCGGTTCCTGCCCACGACCGACGGAGCCAGGCCACGCTCGAGGCGGTGGAGGCCGAACTGGGTGGTACCGGCTACGTCTATCGCTTCCGCCACGACCCTCGGCCGCTGGAGGAGGCCGAGGGTGCGTTCGTACTCTGTGGGTTCCTCATGGCCCTGGCCACCCATCAACTGGGCCGGACCAGCGACGCCATCGGCTGGTTCGAACGGAACCGCTCCGCCTGCGGGCCCCCCGGTCTGTTCACCGAGGAGTTCGACGTTCGCCAACGTCAGCTTCGAGGCAACCTTCCCCAAGCCTTTGTCCATGCCCTGATGTTCGAGGCGGCAAGCAGGTTGGCCCGACGCTGGGACGAGCAATGACGAC
>DASXMT010000210.1:0-3744 GCA_036495505.1 Acidimicrobiales bacterium
CGGATGCCGGGGCCATGTCATCGGGGCGCCGTCTGAGTGTGAGCGTGAAGAGGAAGAAGGGAACAACAAGGAGTAGAACCAACGCGATCAAGGGCCACGGGGAGCTGGCCGCGACATCGGACCCGGCAAATGGTACCGGCGCTGCTGGCCGATAGTCTCCTGTACCTCCACCGGCTGACACGGTACCCGAGCCGGAACGGCCTACTGCTGCTGTGGCACCGCTCTTGGCGGTGGTCGCCGTGGTGCCACCGGCGGTGGTGTTGGTGACAGCGGCGCTGCCGCCGTTGCCGCCTCCGCCACCGCCGCCTCCTCCTCCTGCACCGGTGCCCAGCGATGCCACGGCTGCCTCAGGGTCGCTAGGCGAACCGGGAGGTACGTAGTTGGGATTGAACTCCGGGTTGGCGCAGTTGCTCTGGTTGAGCTGCTCCACCGGTTGGCCGTTCATGCGACCGACCGCGTCGGCCAGGAACTGACTCAGCTGGGTGGGAAGGGCCGCATAGCCGATCGACGGCATCTTGGCCTGGCCTCCGCAGGCGACGTAGAGCATGAACTGGGCCATCGTGTTCATGATCCCGGGATTTGCGTAGGGCGTCACACAGGTCGGTCTGTCGCCCGAGGGGCCGCACTGGACAAGGATGTAGGAATAGGCAGAAATCGGGTAGGCCAGCGGGTTCGTGCTGGTGTACACCCCGTTGAGGTTCTGCGAGGTATCCGGGGCCAGTACCGCCGACTGCAGTGCGGCAGAAATGTTGTCAGCGAAGGGCTGCACATATGCGCCCGACGCATTCTGAATCCAGGCGACATTGGCGTTGTACACCTTGGCGTAACCGAATTCGTCGTAGCCGATGGACCACATGCCGCCCGGGCTGGCGATGGCCTCAGCTTGCTGGTCCGAGCCGCTGTAGAACTGCCAGCTGCCCGTGCTCGAGCCCCCGTCGATCTCCAATATCCGGGATCCCGAGCTGAACCCATTCTGTGCGGCCCAATGGGCGTAGTCGGTGGGGTCGGTCTGCTGGACGAAATCGTAGAACAACGCCGTGGTCCCCGACTGGCCCGATCGACCGACAACGGTGATGGCATGATCCGGGAGGACCAAGCCCTTGTTGTCGGCGCTGATGGCGGGGTCATCCCAGTTATTGATGATCCCCAGGAAGATCTTGGCCACCGTCAGCCGAGACAGATGGAGGTAGTTGACTGTTCGGCCCGCGGTGTCCTGGACGTTGTACATGATGGCTGTGGCCCCAGCCACGTCCGGGGTGTACTCGAAACCTCGCGGCGGGTTGTTCCCGCCGATGAGCTCGGAGTATTCGGCCTCGGTTCCGGCGAAGTCCGCTGTGTTATTGGCATAGGACTGGAGGCCGGCCGGCGAGTTGGTGGCGGTGTAGTTGACATTTAGCCCTTGGCTCGAGGTATCGGCGATCCATTGGGAGAAGGCAAGAGCGGCATAGGTCGAGCCCTGACCATTGGCTGGGGAGAGGGTTGCCGCCCCCGCTTGGCCGGCGAAGACCGTGATGGCCAGGGCGACCAGCAGGACCACGGGAGCTGTCAGCATCGTCGAGCGACGAAGCAGACGTCTTTGGGACTTGACCGCACGGGAGACTGTCATCCGAACCGTCCTTCCACATAGTCGAGCGTGCGCGGATCGTCAGGGTTCTCGAACATCTTGGTAGTGGCTCCCTGTTCCACCACATAGCCCGGCTCGTTCTCGGCAGCGAGAAAGAATGCACAACGGTCGGAGACCCGATGAGCCTGCTGCATGTTGTGGGTGACGATGACGACGGTGACCACGTGGCGCAGCTCGGCGATGGTCTCTTCGACGCGCCGGGTGGATGTCGGATCCAGCGCCGAGCAGGGCTCGTCCATAAGCAATACGTTGGGCGCCACGGCCAGCGAGCGAGCGATGCACAGCCGCTGTTGTTGGCCGCCAGACAGCGCTCCTCCCGGCTGGTCGAGACGATCACGCACCTCTTTCCAGAGGCTGGCCCGCTGTAGGGACTGCTCGACCAGCGCGTCCTTGTCGTTACAACGGATGCGGGTGAGCTTCAACCCGGCCAGCACGTTGTCACGCACGCTCATGGCGGGGAACGGATTGGGCTTCTGGAAAACCATGCCGATGCGGGTCCGCACCAGTTGGGCGCGCATGGAGGCGGCGTAGATGTCCTCGCCGTCGAGCAGCACCTCGCCATCGAGGGCGGCGCCGGGCACAAGCTCATGCATCCGGTTCAACAGGCGCAGGAACGTGGACTTGCCGCAGCCCGAGGGACCGATGAGGGCAGTCACCTCGCCAGCCGGCATGTGCAAGGAGACGCCTTCTAGGACCAGGTGGTTGCCGAACCAGGCGCAGGCATCCTTTGCCTCTAGGGAAGCGGCTCCGGGAGGTGGCCCACCAAGCAGTCGGACCCGGCGCTGCGGCTCGACCATCACGACTTCTTGGGTGTCGAGCGCGGGATCGCCGACGCGACCCGGGTCGGAGTTTGATCCTGCACCGCCGAGCGGCCGGTCGGTGGGGGAATCGACGATACCGGTCATGAGAGCCCCTCCCCGAGAGCTGGTGGGACGGTGCGGGACGTGGCCGTCTGTGGTCGGTCGCCACGGGCCGGACTGACGGTCTCTGGGACTCCGGCCAAACGAGCCCAGACGGAGGGTCGACGCTTCTTGGTTGCCGTCCGGTCCCGGCCGACGATTCGGGCCACGACGAACAGGGTCAGGATCACAACCATCAGCACCAGGGCGCCAGCAAAACCCCGTTGGATGTCAGCCACGCTCGGCTCCCGGATAAACCGGTAGACGAACAGCGGCAGGCTCTCTTGCGGACCCTTGAACGGATTGGCATTGAACAGGTTGTAGCCAAAGGCGGTGAAGAGCAGGGGGGCCGTCTCCCCCGCTTCCCGGGCGATGCCGAGAATGGCGGCAGTGGCCACGCCCGACGACGCAGTGGGCAGCACCACCGAGAAGACCACCCGAGCCCGCGACGCTCCGAGGGCCAGTCCCGCTTCTCGCAGTCCGGCCGGGACCAGGCGCAAGACGACCTCGACGGCGCGGCAAATGGTGGGCATCATCGTCATCGACAGGGCTAGCGAGGCCATGAACCCGTTGAACCCGAACAAGGCGTTGTCTTTGGCCAGCGGGATGATCAAGGTGGCGTAGATGAACAGGCCTGAGACGATGGAGGGCATGCCGCTCATTGCGTCAACGAAGATGCGCACCGGCCGCCGCAGACGAGAACGCGTCTCGTTCAAGAAGACGGCGGCCATGAGTCCGAGCGGCATGGACCAGAGCAGGGCCAGGCCGACCTGCTCGAGGGTGCCGATGATGGCGTGCAGACCTCCACCGGCTGTTGCCGGCATCGACGGCGCGATACCCCGCTGGGTGTGGGCAAAGAACCCGAGCCGGAGGGCCGGGACCCCTTTGATGACGATGTAGCTGACCAACCAGATCAACGGGATAAGGACGATCACCATGACTGTGGTCACGACGACCGCCATGGTGCGATCGGTTGCCACCAACCGACCCAAGCGGTCGTAGGTGGCCAGGTAGAAGATGGCCAGGAAGAGCACGTAGGCCACGAGCCAGAATCCGAACCAACCGATGCCGTCGGTCAGCACCGAGAAGATGAGCCAGCACAAGCAGATGGAGCTCACCGCGGCAGCGGCCGCAGTGGCGAGGTCCATGGGCGCCAGGTTCTGCGGTCGCCTGGGGCTCCGGGGATGCTGCGGGCGGGAGCGCGTCGGCACAGGCGGTGAG
>DASXMT010000211.1:0-11088 GCA_036495505.1 Acidimicrobiales bacterium
CATCCTTTTCAGCACCATCAAGGGCCGCCGCAAAACCATGAACATGGTTCGCGATCCGCGGGTGAACCTGCTCGTGCACAGCCTTCCCGCTGACACTGTGGCCAGCACCTATGCCGCAATCTCGGGGACCGCCGAACTCACCGACGACCCCGACGGGTCATTCCACCAGGTGGTGTATGACATCCACATGGACGGCGCCACCCCGCCTCCCGAGCCGGGCGCCGAACGCCTGATCGTGCGGATCACACCGCAAAAGGTCTATGTCCCCCCGCCCTACCCCAGCTCCCCCGGCGAGTAACGGGCCGACCACCGATGACAGGCTGCCGTACTCACGCCACGGTGTCGTAGTCGCTGATGTTGATTGCCATGACCTCGGCCATGCCGGCCATGGCCCCGTCAATGAGCTTGAGGTCGCGAATAGCCAGCCGTCCGTTATCCATACCGATTGGGCTTGTCTCGAGGTAGCGCTCGGCGCCGTCGAAGAGGGCTGACGACCGGGTGTAGGTCACGTCCCGGGGACCGGTGACTGCGCCTGCCAGTGCGCCCATCGAGCGCTGCAGTGTGGTGATGCCGTTCTCAATGTCGGAGCGGAGCTCGGTATCCAGGGGGCCGGTGGCCTCGACATCGGCAACCAGGTTGCGGCTGTAGTTGCGAGAGGCGAAGGCCAGACGCATGGCCCGACCGGTGTCCTCGTCGACGCTACCGAAGAGGTTGCGACGCAACGGTTGCGCCGTGGCCAAGAGGGCTTGGTATGTGGCGTCGATGGAGCGCCCGTCGGCGTGCAACGTGGTGTCGATGTCTGCCTCGTCACTCAGCAAGCGGCTCGTGGCGTGCTCGATCAGGGCGCCCACCGCTTGGATGTGGTCCCGGAAAGCGACCCGGAGGACCCGCCTGGTACGCAGGGGGAGGACGAGCATGACTACGGCGATTGCGACCGCTGCACCTAGGGCTGTCTCTTCGAGGCGCACCACGAGCAGCGAGTTCGAGAACTCGCCGAGCTGCACGTAGAGCTGGGACACCATGACCGTGATCGCAACGACCATGAAGGCGTAGTTGATCCGCATCAGGTACAAGCCGAGGAACAGCGAGGCCAGGATGACCGTGATCGACAAGTAGGTGTGGTGACCGACGGCTTCGGCGATCAGTGAACCGATCCCGATGCCTACGACCGTGCCCCCTACTCGAAAGAGCGCTTTGCGGGCCTGTTCGCCAGAGTTGTTCACGCCCATGAAGGTCACGAACACCGCGATCACCGCCCAGTAGAAGCGGTAGCTGTCGACGACAACGCCCAGCGCAGTGGCGAGGCCGACGGCGATACCCATCTGGATAGCAGCCCGGGTGTAGGGCGCCAGGCGGATCCGGTCGGCCCAGTGGGCACCCCTCTCGGTCGAGGCTGCCGCACTGACCTGAGCGGAGCCGGGAAGCCACCCGCCGAAGAGCATGACCGCGGGCTGAAACACGCCCTTGCCGGCATCGGTGGCGCCAAGGGCAAGCCACTCGGTACCGGCGTCGGCCAATGCGATCACCGAGCCGGCGAATCGGTGCGGTACCACGATGGCGGCACTGAACTGGTCGACCGGCTCCGGCCCAGCTGTGTCGAGCAGCTCGATCAGCTTGGTGGCGTGGACCTTGGCTCCCTCAGTATCGCTCCCAGCGAGGTCGGCCAGGGCGAGGCGAACCTCGGACCTCTGGTCAGCCGGCATACCGAGCCGTACCATCGCTTCGGCGAAGCGGGCCACATTGGTGAGGGCCAATTCGATGTCGAAGAGACGCTGATGGAGCAGCTGGCCTGAAGAGCCCTCGGCCACGGCACTGGGGTCACCGAGCTGCGCGTCGATCATCAGGGCGGCCTCGTTGAGCCGCACCAGATGGCGATGCAGGCGGCGGCCATCGCGCTCGCTCTGCGTAGGGTTATCGAACAGCTCGAGCGCCAAGGAGGCCACCTTGCGAGCGCGGGCCCCATAGGAGCGCTGGGTTCGATCGAGGGCCTTTTTCTGGCGAGGGTAGAAGAGGGCGAAGCGGACGGCGAGTGAGACGAGAACGCCGA
Organism: Acidimicrobiales bacterium; assembly: GCA_036495505.1. Classification (GTDB taxonomy): domain Bacteria; phylum Actinomycetota; class Acidimicrobiia; order Acidimicrobiales; family RAAP-2; genus DASXMT01. The sequence goes on from DASXMT010000211.1 coordinate 2,048, forward strand.
CGCCGACGGAGGCGGCGAGCCAGCCCAGATCATCGACGGTGACAGCGGCATGGAGGAAGAAGCCAAAGAAGAAGCCTATGAAGAGCAGCAGTCCGGCCACCATTCCCCGTGGACCAAAGCGCCGACAGTAGGTGCCGATAGCCAAGACGACCGCCAGGAGGACCAGGGAGAGGACCCGATGGCCACCGAGTGCGATCCCGAGGGCCAGAGCGGAGAGCATTGGGATGGGGAGGAGGAGCGTGGTGACCAGTTGCCCCTTGGCCCTCGGGTCCATGACCCCGAAAGCCGAGATCATCCCGACGATGGCGCCGAGGAGCAACATGATGACCAGATATTCGTGGTTGGCCACCGCCACTTTGGCGGCCGCCGCCGATGCGAGTCTCAGCCCGTGGTTCTGGATCTGCAGGGCATGGGTGAAATGGACGAAGAGCCACTCGGCTTCGAGGACCGCGGCGACCGTCGCCACGGCCAACAAGGCGCTCCGGAACCGGTTGAGACCCGGGTCGGAGCCGACGAATCGGTCCACCCAGTCGCGTCGCATCCGGGACGTCGGGCGACCGAGCGGTGCAACGGGCGGCGCCGAAGCGCGCACCGGATTCGCGGTCAGCACAAATCCCCCACGATCTCAGCGTCCCTGGCGATCATGGCCTTTGCCCGTTCGACGAAGTCGGCGTCCGATCCCTTGAGCTCCACATAGTGAAGGAGTGCCTGGCGGAAGACCTCATTCACCGAGACCCCGTCGGTTCGGGCCACGATCTCGGCCCGACGCGCCTCTTCGGGGTCGACTCGCACTGTAAAGACCTTCGAGGGCATGACAGCATGATAGCATCCTTTCACTATTCTTCGAATCACATCTGGTCGATGCGCCAAGCCCCACTCACGCCGGGTGCCCGGCATGCCCGGCGGCAGCGAGAATGGCCTGACAGGGCTTGGTCACCGTGCCGTTGAGGCGGCTCTCGATGAGCTGGGCGATACCGTCGAACAAGCGCGAGCGACGGTCGGCATCGAGTCGGATGTAGGGAGACTGGGTCGCCCGCATGTCGAGGTAGCAGCTCTCGCTGGTTGGTGTAGGCAGGCTGTCCACTCATAGGCGCAAACCAGGGGAGGCTCGAACAAGGCTTGGACGTCGGGAGGCTGCTGAAAAGGCCTCTCGATCCGGGCCCAGACGTGGACTATGTCGCCTCCCGCCAGCGCCGAGGCGACCGTATCCGATGACAAGGGAACTTCCACGGTCCGATCTCGGGATCGATCGCCTCCTGCAATAGCGGCCTGCAATGCGGCGACATCATCGAGGATCTCGACCTGCGAGTTGCCTGACCGGTCCCGCAACCGATCTCCAACGCAGTACTGCCCGACAGGAGCCCGGTCGACCGGAGATCGGCAAAGAGCGCTTCGGGATAGCCGGGACGTAACTCGGTCGTAGGCACCAGCGACGCCGTCCAACGCGGTCCGGGCCGCCTCGCGAAGCGACCGGGAGTCTTGACCGTGCTGCCCCGAAAGCGGGACGTACGGCGAGACTGGACGTTCAAGACCTGGCATGGCTCCTTTCTTACTTCGTCTCGTGAGGACTCAGCTCCTCTCCGCGTTGGCACGACAAAATGGGGACGGTCAGCAGCGCAATGAGGATTCGGATGGTGATATGACGGGCATCGCGCGAGCGTTTCTGTTTTGTTACGTTTCGATTATGTACTCGCGTGGGTAATCACTTGACGACGCAGGAATCAGTAGAAGTGAAGCGAAGAACAAACCAAGGCACGATGGGGGAAGTGACATGGTAGCGAAGCACTTGCATCCGAACCGTGGACGAAGAATGGCAACGATCGGCGTGGTCGCCGGTCTGCTGGCATCGGTTGTGGGGGCCGGCGCCTTGACGCCGACAGCCGCATTTTCAGCGGCTCCGAGCTCCAGTTCGTTGACGGTGACCTCGTTCACGAACAACTTCGCGGCGATGAAGACCCTGAAGTCCTTGGCCAAATCGGGCAAGGGGAAGGTTGCTGTCATTCTCCCCGATACCGTGTCTTCGGCCCGCTATACGCAGTTCGACGCCCCCTACCTCACCAGGGCCTTCCAAACGGCTGGCCTGTCCTCTTCCCAGTTCAGCATCCAGAATGCGCAGGGGAGCGATTCGACTCAGTTGACTGACGCGCAATCGGCTGTCACGGCGGGAGCCAGCGTGCTGGTCGTGGACCCCCTCGATTCGGGTACCGGCGCATCGATCGAGTCGTATGCCAAGAGCCACGGTGTCGCTGTGATCGACTACGACCGACTCACCCTCGGGGGTAGCCGTCAGTATTACGTGAGCTTCAACAACGTGGCCGTCGGAACCTTGCTCGGGAAGGGACTGGTGAGTTGTGTCGCCGCGTGGGGTCTCTCGAAGCCCAACGTCGCCGTGATGGTCGGAGCACCCACTGACAACAACGCCACCCTCTTTGCCCAGGGCTACAACGCGGTCCTGAAGCCGCTGTTCAGTTCGGCCAAATGGACTCTGGCCGTTCGACCAGCCGGGACGTGGGACCCGCCCACAGCCGAAACGGAGTTTCAGCAGGCGTTGACCGCTCATCCCGGCATCAATTCAGTGCTTATGCCCAATGACGAGACCGCCGCACCGGTCATCACCTACCTGAAGACGCTGAACATACCGGCGAGAAAGTTCCCGGTCACGGGACAGGACGCCACCACCGTGGGGCTGCAGAACGTGATTTCGGGTTACCAGTGCGGCACGGTGTACAAGCCGATCTATGTCGAGGCTCAAGCAGCCGCCGCTCTGGCGCTCTATCTGCGGGCAGGGAAAACGCCGCCGAAGGGTCTGGTCAATGGTTCGAGCACTGATCCCCAGACCAATACCAAGGTCGCCTCGGTGTTGCTGAAGCCCCAGTGGGTGACGCCGACCAACGTGGAGTCCACGGTTATCAAAGACCAGTTCGTGACGGTCGGCGAACTGTGCACGGGGTCCTTTGCGGCCGACTGCACCAAGTACGGCATCAAGTAGGGTCCTGGCGGCTGCCAACGTGGTCACTGACGTTGCGGGGTCGAGTAGCCCGACCGACTACGGGGACGATGTCGGCTCGCTCTTGAGCCTGCGCGGCATCTCCAAGAGCTTCGGTCCCGTCCAGGCGCTCGAAGACGTCAACCTGGACATACCACGGGGGAAGGTCACCGCCCTCGTCGGGGACAACGGTGCGGGTAAGTCCACCCTGATCAAGACGATCTCGGGCATCTGGCAACCCAGTGCGGGAGAAATCCTCTGGAACGGTAAGCCGGCTGATATCCGCACGCCCCGAGACGCCGACGCGCTGGGGATCGCCACCGTCTACCAGGACCTGGCTCTCTGCGACAACCTGGACATCGTTCAGAACATGTACCTCGGACATGAAGAGCTTCGATGGGGCCTCCTGGACGAGAACAAGATGGAGATCACGGCCCGTCAGGTTCTCAGTGATCTCTCCGTCACCACCGTGCAGTCGATACGCCAACCGGTCGGCTCGCTCTCGGGGGGGCAGCGACAGGCAGTCGCCGTCGCCCGGGCGGTGATGCGGGAGGCCAAGCTCGTCATCCTGGACGAGCCGACGGCCGCGCTCGGCGTCTCGCAGACCGCGCAGGTCCTCGACCTGATCACGACGTTGGCGTCCCGGGGTATCGCTGTCTTGGTGGTATCCCACAACCTCAACGACGTGTTCGCCGTGGCCGATCGGATAGCGGTACTCCACCTCGGCCATATGGCGAGCAGCGGGCCGGTCGCCGACTATGACACCCAAAGCGTCGTCGAGCTGATCACCACTGGCACCCGCAACCACCTTGCCGCCGACTCCGGGGCCGAGGCCAAGGCCGCCGACACCGACTCCAAGGGGTGAGACCATGACGACAAAGCCCGAGACCCCCGCTTCCACCCCGCAACCGGCCGAACCGTCCGCCGACACCAGCTCGACTGCCGTTGAGCCGAGTCGGGGAGATCCGGGCCGGCTCGGGGGTATCCCGATGCCCGAGACATCGCCCGACTCGACCTTTGGCCAATACGTCACTGCGTGGGCCAAGCGCATCCGCTACGGAGAGAGCGGAGCACTACCTGTCGTGGCCGGCCTGATCGTCTTGGTGGTGATCTTCCAGGTCCAGGATTCGCTCTTCCTGTCGGCGGGCAACATCACCAACCTGTTGATCCAAGGCACCGTCTTCATCCTCCTCGGCATGGCCGAGGTCTGGGTGCTTGTCCTCGGCGAGATCGATCTCTCGATCGGCTATGTCGCCGGTATCGGGGCGGTCATCACCGCCATCCTCGTCGCACCCCCGAACAACCTGTCATGGTGGCTGGCCGTGATCGTCGGGCTGCTGGCGACTTCGGCGATCGGCGCCGTCCAGGGTCTGTTGGTCATCAAGATTGGCTTGCCCTCCTTCATCGTCACCCTGGCCGGACTCCTGGGCTGGGAGGGGGTGCTGATCTATCTGGTCAACAGCCATGGCACCGGGGGCACCATTTCAATAAGCAACAACGTCATCCTCGACTTGGTCAACGGCACTCTGAGCCCGACCGCCGGATGGATCGTGATGGTGGCCGCCGTGGGGATCTTCGCGGTATTTACCATCTTCAGGGACCGACGCCGCCACGCCAGCGGTCTCGTAGCGCCGCCCCTCGCCATCACCGGTCTCAAGGTGTTGGTGACGGCGGTCGCCGGGGTAGTCCTCGTACTCATCTGCAACACGAACCGCAGCAGTTTCGCCGTCCTGCGGGGAGTGCCCTGGGCGGTGGTCATCGTCACCGCATTCGTGGTCGCGTACACGTTCCTCCTGGGCAGAACGCGCTTCGGCCGCTACCTCTACGCCATCGGCGGGAATGCCGAAGCCGCCCGGCGGGGGGGCGTCAGCCTGGGGTGGAACCGTTTCTGGGCCTTCACCCTGACCGGCTTCACTGCGGGCGCAGCCGGGATCCTCTATGCATCGCGGCTTGGTTCAATCTCCAACAACATCGACGGCGGCACCCTCGTGCTCTACGCGGTGGCTGCCGCGGTGATCGGCGGCACCAGCCTGTTCGGCGGGCGGGGCAAGATGGTCCATGCCCTACTCGGGGGCCTGGTCATCGCGGCCATCTACAACGGACTGGGGCTGCTCGGCATCAGCGCGGCGACGCAGTTCATGGTGACGGCGTTGGTGCTGTTGGCGGCGGTGAGCATCGACGCCCTAGCCCGTCGTGGCCGCGGCACTCGTTGAGCTCGTCCACAGCGAGTCGCAGTGCCGACCGGTCGTCCACAATTGAGTACTTCAAACACTGGGTACTTCAAACACGACCCCGGTTTGCGTCACGCGGCGCATGGGGCGTAACGGCTGCCAGACTGGTGAGTGATGGGTTTCTTCGGGGTCAACTGGGTGACCACCTCTTCCTTGGCCACGGCGGCGGGCACCTTGGTGCTGAGTTTCGCCACCTTCGCAGCAGTCCGCTCATCCAACCGGTCGGCGCGTATCGCTGAAGCAGCCCTGCAGGAACAGCGACGACCTCTACTGGCCCCGTCCCGCCTGGAAGATCCGACGCAGAAGATCATGTTCATCGAGGGGTATTGGGTCAGCGCCGCTGGTGGTCGTGCCGCGGTGGAAGACCGAGACGGGGCCGTGTATCTCGCCATCAGCCTCAGAAATGTCGGTAGCGGAATCGCCGTGTGCCAGGGCTGGGCAGCCAGGCCCGGAGAGGGTGCAGCTGACACCCATCCCTCGCACGTCCCGTTAGAGGACTTCCGCCTTCAGTCAAGGGATCTGTATGTCCCCGCTGGTGACATCGGCATGTGGCAGGGCGGCCTGCGGAACCCCGACGATCCCATTCGCGCCGAGCTCGTCGACGCGATCGAGACGGGCCAGCCCCTCATGGTGGAGGTGCTCTATTCCGATCTTGTCGGCCGCCAGCGGACCATTTCCCGGTTCAGCCTGTACCATGCCGGTGACTCGTGGCTCTCGACCATCAACAGAGTGTGGTTTCTCGATTGGGAAGGACCCCGACCGGAGGAGCTGAAGCTCGCCGCGGTCGAGGTGGTCCTTCGAGATCGAGAAGCCGCCATCCAAAGGCGAGCGGCGACGGAAGGCAGCGATGGCGAGGCGGATGCTGGTGGCGCTGTCGCCGCCGGGGGCGTCCCCTCTGATGCCGAGCGAGCGAATCCGTCGGACCGGTGAGGGGATGTCCTGTCCGGCCACCGACCTTCGTGGACCAGCTCGTAGCATCGACGAGGTGAGTGTGCGGAGGAGCTGGGACGCGGCCAGCTACGACCGGGTAGGCGGACCGATGACGGCGATGGCCGCAGCCGTTCTCGAACGCCTGCCCCTCACTGGACACGAGACGGTGCTCGACGCGGGTTGCGGAACTGGGCGGGTGGCCGAGCTGCTCCTTGAGCGGTTGCCGCGGGGTCGCGTGATCGCCGTGGACGCCGACCCCCAAATGGTGCAGCGAGCCCGACAAAACCTTGGCGATCGAGCCGAAGTTCGCGCTGGAGACCTCTTGCAGCTCCAACTCGACGAGCCGGTCGATGCGATATTTTCCACTGCCACCTTTCACTGGGTGCTCGATCACAGGCAGCTCTTTGCATCCCTGTACAAGGCCCTCCGCCCCGGCGGCCGACTCGTGGCCCAGTGTGGAGGTCGCGGCAACATCGATGATCTTCGCCGCATTGCCGATGACGTAGGGGCTCGGCCCCCCTTCGCGCCGTGGTTCCAGGGCTGGAGTCCGCCGTGGTACTACGCAGGACCCGAGGAGACGGCAAGTCGGCTGGAGTCGGCTGGCTTTACTGACGTGCGTGCCTGGCTCGAACCCTGGCCGGTGGTGCCGGCCGACCCCGCCGAGTACCTCGCCACGGTGCCCCTCGGCCCCCAGATACAGCACCTTCCCGAGAACCTTCGGCAAAACTACCTCCGTGCTGTGCTCGAGTGCCTGCCCGAGCCGATCACTGTCGGCTACGTACGGCTCAACCTGGAGGCGCGACGGCCTGAATTTTGACCGTGGCCAATCACTTCCGGTGTCGACCGACACTCCTGCACGGAGGCTGAAGCGGATCGGGTGTTGCCCGGTCACCCCATTGTCTTGGCGCCGTCGAGCGATTCGCGGATGATGTCGGCGTGACCCGCGTGCTGTGCCGTCTCGGCAATGACGTGCAGGATCACCCGTCGTGCGGACCACCGCGCTCCGCTCTCGAACCAGGGAGCCTCGGGGAGGGGATGAGAAGCGTCAAGCGATGGCAGCGTAGATACAAGAGCGTCGGTGCGGCGGGCGACCTTCTCGTAGGCATCGAGCAACGAGGCCAGCGACTCGCCCTCCACCATGTGGAAACCAGCCAAGTGCGACTCCATGGCTGCCCGGTCAGCCGGCCGCTTCGCCTCAGGTCCTCGCTCGATGAAATCGGTCCAGCCTTGTTCCATGAGGGTCACGTGCTTCAGGAGCCCTCCCAGACACAGTGCGCTGGCTGTTGTGCGCAGCGACGCCTGTCCGTCGGAGAGGTCCCGGACCGTGTGTCTGAGGAACGATCGGTGCGTGGTCAGGGTCTCGACCAGATCGGTGCGCTCAGTGCCCTGCTGTTCTGGCTCGGCTGTCTTGGTTGTCATGACTACAGCTTGGGCCACAAAACTGGTCACCATCTGACCACTTTGAGGCCGCAGATCGCGAGCGGCCCCCCGGCATCCCCCGATTCCAAGCCGAGTTCACGGGCACATCCCGAACGCAGTCCCGCCAGGTACCACGGCCTATCCTTCTACCGTGGACGCTCCGGGGGAGTTGCTCGCTTCAGGTCGGGATGCAGACATCTTCGAGTTCGGCCCTGGAAGAGTCCTGAGGCGGTCGCGCAATGATCGATCGATGCTGGCCGAGGCAAAGACGATGGACTTCGTTCGGTCCCATGGTTACCCGGCACCCGAAGTATTCGAGATAAGCGACGACGGGCGCGATTTGGTGATGGAGCGGATCGATGGACCAACCATGGTTGATGCGGGTGCTGCACGTCCGTGGAACCTGCGTCGATTTGGGCGTCAGTTGGCAGAGCTCCATCAACGGCTCCATCGCCTTCCCGCTCCCGAATGGGTGAGGGGGGCACCGTGCGGAAGCGGCGATCGGTTGCTCCACATGGACCTCCATCCGCTCAATGTCCTCGTTGCCCGCAGCGGGCCGGTCGTCATCGACTGGACCAATGCAGCCGCAGGCGACCCGCTTGTCGATGTGGCTCTGACCCGGGTGCTGATTGCATCGGGGGAGGTGCCCACGGGCAGAGCGAAGGCCGCCCTCCTGAACGTCGGTCGGAAACTGCTCCTCGACGCGTTCCTCAAGCCATTCGCCGGTGCAGCTCTCGACGCACATCTGGCTGATGTCGTCGACTGGAAGTGCACGGACGCCAATATGAGCAACAGAGAGATCGAGCGAATGCGTTCGATGGTCACCGGTGCCAAGGGTTGAGGGTTCGGGTCAGCTTCGGGGAACCAATGCGAGCTGTCGGGACTGGGCAACAAGTCGGCCGGTCCCATCCCAGATCTCCCCGTCCTCCTCCAGGAATCCTCCGCTCACGAAGTGGGTGGCGAACCGGCAGCGGAGCCAGCCCTGCTCTGGTCGATAGCGCACATGGGTCGTGAGCTCGATGGTCGGCGTCCAGGCCACGGGCAGGTTGGCGTTGAACACCGTCGGCGGGAACGCGTCGGCAGCGCACAGGAGAGCGATCGTATCGACAGGTTCTCCATCGCGAAGGCGGAACCAACCACGCATCCGGGTATGACCCGATGGGTTGCCGCGGAGGAACGAAGCATCGTCGGGGTGCAGGCGGAGCTCTATTTTCCCGACGAATGGCGGCGGGAACGTATCGGTGGCGTCCACAGGGATGCACCGTTCGGGCGGGGGCATGGGTGGGGGTTCCAGATCGACGAGCTGTGGTCCCACATTGTCAGTCAGCTGGCAGAAGGTGCCGAGCACCCTCAGCAGAGGACGGTCCTCGGCCACGAGCGTTGCCGTTGCCGTCCCAAACGCACGACCCTGCTTGTCGATGTCGACTGACACGGAGACGGGCCCGGGCGTGCCCGGTGCCAGGTAGTGGGCAGTC
>DASXMT010000212.1:0-9435 GCA_036495505.1 Acidimicrobiales bacterium
CGTACTCGACGGGCCAGCCCAGCCCGAGCCAGCCGTCCTCGCCCATCCGTCGGATGTAGCGGGTGTAGGTCGTGTCCTGGTCGCCCGAGCCCTCCACTTCGTGCACCAGGTCGACGAAGTACGAGCGCACCTCGTCCTTGAGGTCTTGTTGCTCGTCGGTCAGGGCCAGCTGCATGGAACACCTCTCATGCCCGGCACGATAACAATCGGGGCGCCCGCATGGCGCCCCTTGCGGTGCGCTGGAGCATTCCAGGTCTATCGCAGTGCCCGCTGTTACGCTCACGCGCCAGCAAAGACCTCGGGACGCGTGGACCCCGGGCTCGATACGGGATGGGGACCGACGATGACCGAACAAGCTGCCGGGGTAGTCGGCGTCCCCAGGGCGCAGCGTTCGGTGGCCGCCCGAGCGATCGAGGCTCGGAAGATCTACGGCACGGGCGAGACGGCCGTCCATGCCCTGGGCGGTGTGGACATCGGGTTCAACCGGGGGCAGTTCACCGCCATCATGGGCCCGTCGGGATCGGGAAAGTCGACGCTGATGCACTGCATGGCCGGACTGGATCCGCTGACCTCGGGGCAAGCCTTCATCGGCGACACCGAGCTGAGCGGTCTGTCCGATCAGAACCTCACGCTGTTGCGCCGGGACAAGCTCGGATTCATCTTTCAGTCCTTCAACCTGGTGCCTACCCTGACGGCGATCGAGAACATGCTGTTGCCCCTCCGGCTGGCCGGACGGGACCCGGATGCCGACTGGGTCGAGCTCATCGTCACCACCGTGGGCATGGCCAATCGACGTGACCACCGACCCAACGAGCTGTCTGGGGGTCAACAGCAACGAGTGGCGGTGGCCCGAGCCCTGGTCGGTCGGCCCGAGCTGGTCTTCGCCGACGAACCCACCGGGAACCTCGATCGCAAGACCGGGGTGGAGATCCTGGCCTTCATGCGAGACGCGGTGAACCGGTTCGACCAGACCATCGTGATGGTCACCCACGATCCCAACGCAGCCAGCTACGCCGATCGGGTGGTCTTCCTGGCTGACGGCAAGATCGTCGACGAGATGCTCGAGCCCGACGCCGATCGGGTCATTGATCGCATGAAGCGCTTTGGCGAATGAAGGGGTCGATGCTCACCATCGCCGTGCGTGGCGTCCGGAACAACCCGTTCCGGTTCGTGGCCACCGGTCTGGCCATCGTCCTCGGCATCGGCTTCTTCGTGGGCACCAGCGTCTTGACGGCATCGGTGAGCCAGACCCTGAACTCGAGCGTGACCCAGGCGTTCAGCAACGTCGATGCCGCCGTCCAGTCCTCGTCCTTCATCGAGGCCCAAGGGTTCAAGATCCGCCCCCGTATCAGCCGCGACCTGATCCCCAAGATCGAGGCTGTGCCCCAAGCGGCGGCGGTGGCCCCCTTCGTCACCGGCTACGCCCAGGTCGTCGGGTCGGACGGCAAGGTGCTCTCGGGCGGCTCGCCCTCGGCGTTCGCCTGGATCTCCCAGAAGCGCCTCAATCCCCTGCACCTGGTCAGCGGGCATGCACCGGCGGGGGAGAACCAGTTGGTGGTCGACCAGGGGTCGTTCGTCGACGGGCATTTCCATCTCGGCCAGAAGGTCCGGCTCCTGCCTCTCGGCGCAGACCAGCTTTTCACCGTGGTGGGAGTGATGGAGTACAAGTCGTCCAACCAGGAGGCCCAGCGCCTGGTGGCGCTGAGCCAGGCCGGGGCGGCCCGGGTCTTCGCCACCACCGAGGTCAACCAGGTCTTCGTGGCCGCTCGGTCGGGAACGACCGATAGCCAACTGGTGGCCGCTGTGGCCAAGGTCCTGCCCAAGGGAGTGGAGACCGAGACGGGGGCGCAATTCCGGACCGATCTCCAGAATGCCCTGGGGAGCATCGTCAGTTTCATCTCCACCGCCCTCCGGATCTTCGCCGCCGTGGCACTGATCGTCGGCGCCTTCATCATCTACAACACGTTCTCGATCACCGTCGCCCAGCGGACCCGGGAGATGGCCCTGCTGCGCGCCATCGGCGCCACCCGGCGCCAGGTCACCCGCAGCGTGGTGGCCGAGTCGCTGGTCATCGGCGTGGTCTCCTCGATCGCCGGCACCTTGTTCGGACTGCTGTTGGGCTGGCTGGCCCTCTTGTTGTTCGCCTCGCTCGGCGTCCGCTTGGGCACCAGCATCGCCTTGCCCGCCGGCGGGCTGATCGCCGGCGTGCTGCTCGGTACCCTCATCACCTTGTTGGCAGCGGTGATTCCCGCCCGCCGGGCGGCCCGGACACCCCCCATCGCCGCGCTGCGAGCCGTAGCCGCCGATGTGGTCGGTTCCTCTCGCGCCCGCGCCACAGTGGGCACGTGCCTGGTCGCGGCCGGGGTGGCCGTTGTCGGCCTGAGCATCGGCTCGGCCGCACCGAGGCCGTTGCTGGCCGGAGGCATCTTGCTCCTGGCCGGCGTGCTCACCGCAGGGCCGGTAATTGCCCGACCCCTGGCCATGGTGGTCGGCGCCCCGATGGCCCGGTTCCGCGATCCCGTCGGTGATCTGGCCCGCCAGAACGCCGCCCGCAATCCCCGGCGGACGTCGACGACGGCCGCGGCGCTCATGATCGGGGTGACGCTGGTCGCCGCAGCCACGGTCTTTGCCTCGACCTTGCGTTCGTCGCTCAAAGAGCAGACCAGCGGACAGATCAAGACCAGCCTGGTGGTGAGCGTGGACTCGTCGGCGGCTGTCGCCGGCGGCGGCCTCGATCCCAACCTCGAAGGGACGATCGGCCAGGTTCCCGGGGTCACCCTCGTCTCGCCCCTGCGGACCTCGATCGGGGAGCAGGGAGGATCCCTGATCTCCGTCTCCGGCATCAACCCGGCCACCGCATCCCGTGCCTTCGACCCCGGCGTGGACGCCGGCTCGCTCGATGCGTTGGCCCACAACGGGACCGTGGCCGTCTCTGGGGGGACGGCCAGGGCCAAGGGGCTCCGCGTCGGGAGCTCGGTTCGACTCCAGCTGTCTCAGAAGACTCTCGACTTGAAGGTGGTGGCCCTCTACGAGCACAACCAGGTCATGGGGAACTGGGTGGTGGGGAACGGTGTTTTCGATGCCACCGTCTCCGGGCGACCACTGGACAGCCTCATCCTGGTGAACACGGTTCCCAGCGATACGGCCCGGGCCGAGGGGTCCATCGCCGGGCTGCTCTCCGACAACCCCACGGCGACGGTGCAAACCGCGGCGGCTTATGCCAAGGCGCAGGGTGACCAGGTCAACACCTTGCTCTACGTCATGTACGGCTTGCTCGGTTTCTCGGTACTGGTCGCCCTGATCGGCATCGTCAACACCCTGGCCCTGTCCATCTTCGAGCGAACCCGGGAGATCGGCCTCCTCCGGGCGGTGGGCATGACCCGTCGGCAGCTGGCCTCGACCATTCGCTACGAGGCCGGGATCGTGGGCCTCATCGGCACCATCCTGGGATTGGGTCTCGGCATCATCTTCGGTTGGTTGGCCAGCGTGGCGGCGCGCAAGACCTTCCCGGTGTTCGTGATGCCGTGGTCCAGCTTGGTCCTCATCGCCGTCGTTGGCCTGTTGTGTGGGATCGTGGCCGGTGTGCTGCCGGCCCGGCGCGCCGCGAAGTTCAACGTGTTGGCCGCCATCGCCAGTGAGTAGGGAGCGTTTCATGGAGTCGAAGACATATCAGCCACTACTGGCCGACATGCAGGTCGAGCTGGCCAAGCTCCAGTACTGGGTGCAGGCCTCGGGGGCTCGGATCGTGGTGTTGTTCGAGGGACGGGACGCGGCCGGCAAGGGCGGCGTTATCAAGCGGATCACCGAGCGGATGAACCCGAGGGTGTGCCGGACGGTCGCCCTGGCCGCTCCCAACGACAACGAGCGAACCCAGTGGTATTTCCAGCGCTACATCGCCGAGCTGCCCTCGGCCGGGGAGATCGTCCTCTTCGACCGCTCCTGGTACAACCGGGCAGGGGTCGAACGCGTCATGGGCTTTTGTACGGACGACGAGCTGCAGGAGTTCTTCCGGTCCTGCCCGGACTTCGAGCGGATGCTGCTGCGCTCGGGCATCCAGCTCATCAAGTATTGGTTCTCGGTCAGCGACGAGGAGCAAGAGCGCCGCCTTCGTTCGCGACTGTCCGACCCCACTCGGCGGTGGAAGCTATCGCCTATGGACCTCGAGGCCCGGCAGCGCTGGGTCGAGTACTCACAGGCCAAGGACGAGATGTTCGCCTCTACCGATACCAAGCAGTCGCCCTGGTTCGTGGTCGAATCGGACGACAAGCGGGCGGCCCGACTCAACTGCATCGCCCATCTGTTGAGCCTGGTCCCCTACCAGGAGGCCATCCCTCCCGCAGTCGGGGACCTCCCGCCCCGACCATCGGACCATGGGTACGTGCGGCCGCCGCTCGAGGATCAGACCCACGTACCCCAGCTGTACTCCTAGCCGGGCAGAGCGACTTCCTGGTCGAGCCCAGCGCCAGGGAGCGGCCGCCAGGCGAGAACCGTCAGGGGAGACCGACCTGTTTTGGGGTCACCGAACGGGCGGGGATGACGGCTCGGATCAGCCCGGCGTCGACGATGCGGTATGGGATGCCGAGGGCGTGGAGCTTGGTCGTGAACACCGACTCGGCCATGCCCGCCGGTCCTGCGATGGCCGAGGTGTACCCGAACAACGCGAAGCCCTCGGCGAAACGGTCCGAGGGCACGAACAGCCACGCCGGCTGCTGCGACTTCTCAACGACCCGATCGAGTGACTTGAAGCGGTTGGTGTCCGCCCCGGCAACGGTGGTGATGGCCAGTCCTTCCTTGGACAGGAAATCGAGGTCGTAGGCCACCCAGTATTCGGCATACCCCGTGTGCACCCCTCCGGCCTCCAGGCGGTCGATGGCCTGGAGGGTGGGTGCATTGGGATCGCCCCAGTTCGAGAAGTATCCGCCGGTCCCCGCCGTCCACCGGTTGAACGAAACCACGCTGAACACCGAGGCCACCACAACGAGGGCGACCATGAGATAGCGGCCCCAGGCGGGGGCGCGGGCCTGCCGATGCCGGTGGTCCGGACCGAAGCGGGCCAACAGGAGTGGGACCTGGTCGCAGGCGATGGCCAGCGTGGGGACCAGCAGCGCTCCGACATACACCCCGTAGCGACCGTCCTGCCAGAACCACGTGCCTGGCTGCAGGGCGAAGATGAACGGCAGCGCCACGACACCGGCGGCGATGGCGAGGCCCCGTCCGCCCTTGACCATGCACACCACAACGGCCACGACGATGATGGCATCCGCTCCGAACTGGAGGGCCAGTTGCCAAGGCTGGTTGTGCTGGAAGACTTCATTCGCCGGTCCGGGCACGACCAGGTTCGTCTGCATGGGCAGGACGTGGTTGAAGAACGTCGAGAGCCGCTCGCCGTACCCGTTGTCCACCTTGACCTGCCCACCGGGGAAGGAGGCCGCCTTCAGTGATCGGAACCCGGGGATGTTGACCCAGAGCCAGGGCAGCGCACCCACGCCGATGGCAGCGAGGGCAACGGCGATCCGGGGGACCCAGACCACGAAGCGGTGTCCGGACGGCGAGACGACGATGGCGCCGATGAGCAACAAGCCGACAGGCACCACGAAGTAGATGATCTCCGGCGATGACCACCAGCCCACCCCGAGGAACAACCCGAGGGCGGCAACGTCGGGGTACCCGCGCCGCCCATCGAGGCAGCGAAGCACGAAGAGGAGGGAAGCCAGGCCGCAGGCCATGGTGACTCCTCGAAAGCCGCGCTCCACGGTCGAGTTCCAGACGACAGCCAATGGCGCCACCCACATCAGCACGCCGGCGAGCGCGGCCACCTGGCGGCTGCTGACCAGACGAAGGGCGATCCGCCAGGTCAGGATGGCGGCGACCAACGACAACAGGAGCGGGGTCAGCTTGACCATGAGCGCGCTCTGGCCGAAGACCCCGAAGAGAGCAGCGGTGACATAGGGCTCCGCACCGCCGTAGAACTGGCCGGGATAGAAGACGTTGAACTGCCCGTTCAGGATGTGCTGGGCGAAAAGTCCGACCGAGGCCTCATCGGAATCGAGCGGGAGGTGGAACAGGTACCACAGGCGCAGAGCGGTCCCCAGCCCGGCTCCGAGCACCAGAACGGTCCGTACCAGGGCCTGCCGATTGACGTGCCGGACAACCGGTGGCACCTCGTCGGCCACCACGGGAGGATCGCTGACGGTGCCGATGGACACGTTCCCCCCTGTCTTTTCTGTTTGAGGCGCCGACAAGCCGGCGCACGCGGGTACGGCCACATGCGACGTGGCGAGGGGAAAATCTATTACACGGGTCCGTCTGCCCCGGTTAACGCTGCTCGAGACCGTACATCCCGAGCTCTTGGGTGCGCGAGCCGATGGCTAGGAAGAATGTGGTGCACCTCCGAGAGGGCGTGGAGGGCGTCAGGCCCAGTATCGGCGCTGGCCGGCCGAGTGAGTGGGCCACGACGTAGGGTCCGCGGAA
This sequence comes from Acidimicrobiales bacterium, assembly GCA_036495505.1. Classification (GTDB taxonomy): domain Bacteria; phylum Actinomycetota; class Acidimicrobiia; order Acidimicrobiales; family RAAP-2; genus DASXMT01. The sequence goes on from DASXMT010000212.1 coordinate 6,472, forward strand.
GGCCAGGCCTACGCGGAGCTCATAGACCCATTCGAAGTTGCCGTTGCGTTGTGCCTGTCTCAGTGGCGTGAGGCGGACTGATAGGCCTGCTCTTGGGCACGGACATCGCTCACCAGGTTGCCGAGGGCCAGGTTGACATCGTCGAGATGGAACCCCCAGGTGGGCCCCAGCGTCTCGGTGACCCGGGGTCGCCGATCGGATGGGGTTCCCAAGTCGTTCACCTGGAGCCAGGTGGCTCCGTCGGCACTCTCGCAGCTGGCCGAGTACAGCTCCGGGTACTCGACCCACGGCGGTTTCGCCCCCTGGGCGGAAGGCTGCGGACTGCTCAGGTCGAAATAGGGCTCGAGCGGGGCGGTCCCGCCCGCAAAAGCGGCCGGATTGACGCATGCCACGTTCATCCCCGCCTTCGTCGTCTGGCCGGACTGGAGGCTGACCCCTTGGCCAGGCCGGCCGAAGACACTGTCGGCCGGTGGCTCGGACGGGAAGGACGAATAGGCGATGACGCAGCCGGTCTGGGTGGTCGCCTGGCAAGTGGGGATGTGCTCGAAGCTCCCTCCGACGTCGGCACCCTCGGGGACGGTGACGTTGCCCCCGAGGATGATGGCCGAGACCAGGCGTTGGCGGAGGCCGGGGTTCGGGTCGATCTGGGTCTGCATCAGCTTTATGAGCATGGCCGCACCCTGGGAGTGACCGATCAGCACGATCGGGCGCTTGTCGTTGTAGCGGGAGAGGTAGTCGCGCCAACCGGCGAGCAGGCTGCTGTAGGCGACGGTCGTCGAGGCCCGGTGACCCCCCAGCCCGGTGGCCAGGCTGGCCACGGTGCGCTGACGGTACATGGGAGCCCACACCTTGCACACTTGGGAGAAGCGTGAGGCCTGCTGCACGGCGGCCGTGGTCTCGGTCGGCTGGACGGTCAGGTTGGCGTTCTGCGTCTTTTCGGTGCTCACCGTGGGGTAGGCGTAGAAGCAGTCGAAAGCGGGATCGATGGCGGGATGGGCGCGTCGGATCGAGGTGGAACCGTCAGAGCTCACGATGGTGGTGTTCTCGTTCGCCGTGCACGGATCGGCGGCGATGCCAGGACGGCACAGCCACACCACCCCGGCAGCGTCCCTCCGGGACACGGGTCGCACAGCCCCAACGGCCGGTTGAATGCCGATTGTCACGGGGGACGCAACCACCAACATCGAGGCACCGACGAGGGCGCAACGCAAAGGCCGGATCGCTCCACCCATGCCGTCACGGTAGCCATATGCACCGGATTAGTCAAGTTTGTTGACGAGTGGGGGAAATGTCCTAGTGTGGCCTCATGCCAGAGCGGTCGGACCCGACGCCAACCGAAGGCGAGCTGGTGGTCTGGCTCCTGCGTCGAGCGACCCGGCACTACGGAGCGGCAATTCGCTCGGCGCTGGATGACGCCGGTCACGCCGAGCTGCCGCAGCAGGGGTTCTGGGCCGTCAGCGCCCTCGACGGACGGGACAGGGCCGCGGTCGAGCTGGTCGACCTCATGCAGATCACCAAGCAGGCCGTCAGCCAGCTCGTCGATTCACTGGCCACCCTGGGGTACGTGGAGCGCCATGAAGATCCGACCGACGGACGGCGCGTGCTCCTCCGTCTGTCGGCCAGGGGGCAGGCGGCAGCCAGTGTGGTCGCCGCCGCTGCTGCCGCGGTCGAGCACGAGGCAAGACATCGTCTCGGGGACGGAGCCATGCTCGAGCTCCGCCGCACCCTGGAGGGATTCGTCGATGACCCGGCCAGCCGGTCTACACCGGTTCGGCCCGTACCGGGCCGATCGGCGCTTGGCCGGCCGACACAATAAGGTCTCGGCCGTGAAACGGCTCCGGATCTCGCCGCGCCGGATCATCGTTTGGGTCCTGACCGTGATCGTCATCCTCACGGTGGCCTTCGCCACTCGGGCCTACGCCGTCGAGACCTTCTCCATCCCTTCGGGCTCGATGTCGCCCACGCTCCAGATCGGGGACCGGATTACCGTCGACAAGCTGCACTCCACCATCCAGCGCGGAGACATCGTGGTCTTCCAACGGGTGCCAGCCGACACCGAGAAGCAGGACGCCGACCTGGTGAAACGGGTCATCGGCCTTCCCGGCGAGACCGTTTCCTCGACCGGGAACACCGTGCTCATCAACGGGAAGCCGTTGGCCGAGCCCTGGCTCCCACCGCTGGGGGGGATCTGCGCCGAGACGTCGGCCAACATCCCGCCCACCACCGTTCCCCCTGACCACTACTTCGTGATGGGCGACTGTCGTGGCGACTCGTTCGACAGCCGCTACTGGGGGACCGTGCCCGCGTCCTACATCGTCGGCAAGGTCGACGCCGTCGTCTGGCGGGGCGGCCATCCATGGATCCACTGGTTCTGACCGAGAGGTCTTTCCGATCGGGCTCTCCGATCAGGTCCTCCGATCGGGGGCCGATTGAGTGGGGCCGATCCGGTCAGGAGGGCGGGGTCCAATCGGCCAGGACCTGGCGGTAGCGGGCGTCCCAGTCGTCGTACCGGGCGCGCAGGTGCAGGCCGGGCCAGTCGGGCGCCAGCAACTCGGGCGGGAGCAGGGGATCGGCCTGGAAGTGTCGAAGGACCGAGGCGGAGAGCACGAACCCCGGCGCCAGGTCCGTCCAGTCTCGGGGTGGCAGGGCAGTCAGTAGGTCGACCAGGTGCCGGGCCTGCTCCGCCCACGCCGCCGTGTCAAACAGCTGACCGACCAGCTCGTCGGGCTGCTCCGGACGCACCGACAACCGGGTGATGTCGGGGTCGAGGTCCTCGGGGATCGCCGAGTCGAGATTGTCAGGCCGGAGCCAGACCCCCTCTCGCAGCTCGGACAGGCGGCTGAGCACCAGGGCGTTGCGCCGGTAGTTGCGAACCTCGGGGGTACTGCCGGTGGTCGTGACCACCACCATCTGCCAGTCGCCCCGCCAGCGACGGGTTCGCCCGGCCCGGCTGGCGTTCTGTCG
>DASXMT010000213.1:0-6354 GCA_036495505.1 Acidimicrobiales bacterium
CCCCGGGCAGGTGGTCATCGCCGGCACCGCTCAGGGTGTCGCCGCCGCATCCGAACGGGCCAAAGAGCTCGGAGCGCGAAAGGTGCTTCCTATCCCGGTTTCGGGAGCGTTCCACACCGCCCTCATGCTCCCGGCCCGGTCCCGGCTCCGCAAAGCCCTGGCCGCCGTCGAGTTCCATTCGCCCGAGGTTCCCGTGGTGGCCAACGTCGACGCCCGGGTCCACACTGATCCCGCCGAGTGGCCGGGACTCCTCTCCTCTCAGCTGTGCAGCCCCGTGCGGTGGCGCCAGACCCTCGAGACCCTCGCCGGTCGGGGCGCTTCAGCGGTGATCGAGCTCGGCCCCGGCGGCGTGCTCAGCGGGCTGATCCGCCGCACGGTCCCCGATCTGCGCGCCGTGACCATCGGGGTCCCGGAGGATCTCGACAAGCTCATGGACGCAGTGGGCGGTCACGAAGTGTGGAACGCACGGTCCCCCGCCCATCAGGGTGAACACCTCTATACATCCGAGCGCGTGATCGTCAGCCCGGCCGCTGGCGTATTCGAGCCCGATGCCGCCTTGGCTGCGCTGGAGACCACCGCGCTGGCTGCGGCCACTGCCGCCCCGGGCAGCGGAGAGGGTGCCGAGCCGGGATCGCACCTCGCCGTGGGAGATCGGGTGGGCACCGTCGCTGGGACCACTGATGTTCGGACCCCATTCGAGGGAATCCTGGTGCGGTGGTTAGCAGTCCGTGGCGAACGGGTAGTTGAAGGGCAACCGGTGGTCTGGATTCGTGTCCCAGGGGGTAACGCATGAGCGCCGGAGCAGCCATCACCGGGTGGGGAGGTGCACTCCCTGCAAACGTCGTGACCAACCAGGATTACGCCAGTCGACTCGATACGACCGAGGCATGGATCCTGGAGCGAACAGGCATCCAGGAACGGCGGATCGGCAGTACCACCGGCGCACTGTCCATCGAGGCTGGTCGGGCGGCGATCGAGTGCGCCGGGATCGATCCGAGCACCATCGGGCTCCTCGTTCTGTGTACGACCACTCCGGATCAGACCATGCCCGCCAATGCTGTCGACGTGCACCTCTCGCTGGGTCTGTCGGGCGGGGCGTACGATCTGAATGCCGCCTGTGCTGGCTTCGTATACGGCCTCTTCGCCGGTTACGGGGCACTGGCCACCGGAGCTGTGTCGCGGGTGCTGGTCGTCGGCGCCGACACCATGTCCACGATCGTCGATCAGACCGAGCGCTCGACGGCCGTCCTGTTCGGGGACGGCGCAGGCGCCGTGGTCCTCGAGTCCATTCCGGGCGAGGATCGATTCCTCTCCTGGGATCTCGGCGCGGACGGATCGGCTCGCTCGATTCTCCAGGCCGACCGCGGGGGTTACGTGACCATGGAGGGCAGGGAGGTGTTTCGCCGGGCTGTTCGCCTGACCGTGGACTCGGCGAACATTGCCATCGAGCGGGCCAAGTGCACCGCGGATGACATCGCCATGTTCATCCCCCACCAGGCCAACGTGCGGATTATCGACGCCGCCGCCCAGCGGATCGGCATATCCCCTACCCACACGGCCGTAGCCATGGAGCGAACCGGCAACACCTCGGCCGGCTCCATCCCGCTGGCGTTGACGGACGTCGCCGATGCCGGCCGCCTCCACGACGGCGACCTGGTCCTACTGTCGGGGTTCGGGGCCGGCATGTCGTGGGCCAGCACGGTCATCAGATGGGGCTTCTGACCAGGGGCACAACGGCGTCCGTCCCAGTCCCATCCGCAGTCTGCGACCTCGGTCGATGAACCTGTCCGGCTCGCTTTCGAGCACCATGTCCGTCCCGAAGACGGTCTGTCTCGAAGACGCTGCTCGGTCTCTCCCGAAGACGCTGCCCGCCGAACCATGACCGCAAACGTCCTGAACCCCAGGACCATTCCAGTGAGGAGTTTGCAGTGACATCGAAGGAACCAACGGCCGAATCGACTGACGGTCGGGTGATCTTGATCACCGGCGGTACTCGAGGCATCGGATTGGCCTGTGCGCGCTGGTTCCTCGAGCGAGGTGACCGCGTGGCGGTTACCTCCCGCGGCGGTGCCGTGGAGGAAGTGGTCGCCCATCCCGAGGACGTGTCCGGTCGATTCCTCTCGCTGACCTGTGATGTGACCGATAGCGGACAGGTCGACGCCGCCTTCTCGACCGTCGAGGAGACCTGGGGCCCCGTCGAGGTGCTGGTGGCCAATGCGGGTATCACCCGTGACACCCTCATCCTGCGAATGAACGACGAGACATGGGGCGACGTGATCGACACCAACCTCACGGGCGCCTTTCGGGTATGCAAGCGAGCGATCTCCAAGATGTTGCGGCTTCACCGCGGTCGGGTCATCCTCGTGTCGTCGGTGAGCGCCTTTATCGGCTCCCCCGGCCAGGTCAACTACGGGGCGGCCAAAGCCGGGCTGGTCGGCATAGCCCGCGCCTTGGCTCGTGAGGTGGCCACCAGGGCCATCACCGTCAACGTGGTGGCACCCGGTCTGACCGACACCGACATGCTCACTGCCCTCGGTGACGAACGAACGGCCCAGCTCCAGGCCCTGGTCCCGCTGGGCAGAACGGCTCGACCGGAAGAAATCGCTGAGGCGGTGGGGTTCCTGGCCTCCGCCGGGGCGGCGTACATTACTGGCGCCGTGCTGCCCGTCGACGGCGGACTGGCCATGGGGCTGTAAAATCGCACATTCGGCACGACAGTTGCACTGATTCGACCCACGATCGCAACACCCACAACCCAAAAAGGAGCACCACGGTGAGCAACGAGGACGCATTCGAGAAGTTTCGTGAGTGTGCCGTCGAGGTCCTGCAGGTACCTGCAGACAAGGTGACCAAAGAGGCCCGGTTCGCTGAAGATCTCGATGCCGACAGCCTTGACCTGGTCGAGCTGGTCATGGCGCTCGAGGAATCGTTCGACGTCACCGTCGAAGAGACCGAGCTCGAGGGCATCGAGACCATCGGACAGGCCTTCGACCTGATCTCCGCCAAGCTCTGATGCTGCTGGGTATCGGTCCCTCCGGGCCCTTCGTCGGCCGCAGGGTGGCGATCACGGGTATCGGCGCCGTCTCTTGCTGCGGCGTGGGCACTGAGGCCCTGTGGATCGGGCTCAACGGACCGCCCCCGGTCGGTGAACGACGGGTCCCGGACTTCGACGCCACGGTCTGGTTCAACCCGAAAGAGGCACGCCAGGTCGACCGGTTTGCTCAGTTCTCAGTGGCCGCGGCGGAGATGGCGCTCGAAGACGCCGGAGAGCTCGGCACCGACCCCGCTCGCTCGGGTGTGATCATGGGGACGGGCGTCGGCGGCTTCGAGACCCTCCAGGCCCAAACCCTGGTCTACGGCGAGAAGGGGGCGCGTCGGGTATCACCCCGGCTGGTCCCCATGATGATGTCCAATGCCGGCGCCGCCCGGGTATCGATCCGGGCCGGTTGGACGGGCCCGTCCGAGACCATCACCACGGCATGCGCCGCCGGCACCCACAGCATTGGCTATGCCGCTCGCCTGGTCGCCTCCGGCCGGTGTGACGTCGCCATCGGCGGCGGGGCCGAAGCAGCGATGACCGAGGTGGGTATCGCCGCCTTTGCCAACATGACGGCCTTGTCGACGTCGGGGAACTCCCGCCCCTTCGACATCCGTCGAGATGGGTTCGTGATGACGGAAGGCGCGGGCGCCCTCGTGCTCGAGGACTGGGATCACGCCGTCGCCCGTGGCGCACGCATCTATGGCGAGCTGACCGGTGCGGCCAGCACGTCCGACGCCCATGACATCGTGGCGCCGGTGCCCAGCGGTGCCGGTGCTGCCGCGTGCATGGAGTTGGCCCTCGACGATGCGCAGTTGGCGCCCACCGATATCCGCCAGATCAATGCCCACGGCACCTCCACACCGCTGAACGACAAAGCGGAAGCCGAAGCCATCGTCAAGGTGTTCGGCGGATCCCCCCCGCCTGTGACCTCAACAAAGGGGATCACCGGTCACGGTCTCGGCGCCGCAGGGGCCATCGAAGCCGTCGCTGTCGTGCTCAGCATCGACAAGGGCCTGATTCCCCCCACCGCCGGGCACGAGCAGCCGGATCCAGATATCCACCTCGACGTCGTGTCGGGTAAGGCTCGTTCCTGGGAGCCGGGACCGGTCCTGTCCAACTCATTCGGGTTCGGCGGCCACAATGGCTGCCTGGTCATCACCCCTGCGTAAACCCCCGCCCGGCGGTCCACGCCGGACAGTAGCTCCCGAGTCCATGCCCCCTGATAACCACACAGTGCCGGGTCACGGCGAAATCGCAGGCGATACCGCTGGCGATGGCGTCGGTGCCGATATCGGTGGCCGTAGTGATGGCGGTGGCACCGAGACGACCCAGGCGCCCATCGGCGATCTGAAGATCGGAGCCTTCTCGGCCAACGGACCGTGGACCGTCGACCCGGATCAGATGAGCTGGCGAGCGGGCATCGATGCACTGCGGTCGCAGGTGGCAGCCGAGGCCCCCAAGCTGGTCAGACGCCGACGCTTTCCGCCCGGCCGCAGGGCGGTGCGGGTGGGGGCGCACCTCGGATGGGCACTCGGGATGTGGGCCATCCGGGAGCGCGGCACAGAGCGATCCAGGACCGGACTGTCACGACGGCTCCGCCCTGCGTTCGAGACCCTCGGTCCTACGTATATCAAGCTCGGCCAGATCCTCTCCTCCGGCGAGGGGGTGTTCCCCGAGGAGCTGGTGGCCGAGTTCCGACTCCTCAGGGACCGGGTGCCACCCGAGCCGTTCTCACACGTCCGTCGGACGATCGAAGAAGACCTCGGCCAGCCGCTGTCCGAGGTGTTCACCTCCTTCGACAGCACTCCTATCGCCTCGGCTTCGATCGCCCAGGTCCACTCGGCCACCCTCCGAACCGGCGAGCGGGTCGTGGTCAAGGTGCAGCGCAGGGCGGTCGGGACGCTCGTCCGCCAGGACATCGCCGCCATGTCATGGATCGCACCGATGTTGGTCGGGAGGATCCCCATCGCCGCTCTCACCAATCCACCTGCGCTCGTCGATCTGTTTGCCGAAACCATCGTCGAAGAGTTGGACTTCCGTCTCGAGGCCCAGAACATGCTGGACGTCGGCCACGTCCTGGCCGATACCGGCCAGCACTCGATAGTCGTCCCACGACCCCACCCCACCCTCGTTACCCAGCGGGTGCTGGTCATGGAGCGCCTTGACGGCTTTGCCTGGGGAGATGCCGCCGGGATGCGGGCGGCCGGTATCGATACGGCCGCGGTCCTCCGAGCCGGACTGATCGCCTTCCTCGAGGGAGTCCTCCTCTACGGCGTGTTCCACGGGGACCTGCACGGCGGCAACCTGCTTGTCCAGCGGGACGGCACGGTGGCCCTCCTCGACTTCGGCATCACCGGTCGCCTCGATGAGTCGAAACGCCTGGCCTTCCTGCGGCTGCAGGTGGGAGCCACCACCAACGATGTCAGGACCCAGGTCGAGGCACTCCGGGACCTCGGCGCGCTTCCCCTCGATGTGGACGTATCGGCTGTCATAGCCGATCTGGCCCTCGACCGTCCTCCCCGCAACCCCGCAGACATGACGGCCGACGAGATGGCCGGCCAGCTCCGCGATGTGACCAAGGCGTTGTTGGGTTATGGCGCCAAGCTGCCCAAAGAGCTCATGCTCTTCGTCAAGAACCTGCTCTTTCTGAACGGGTCGATGGCGCTCATGGCCCCTGATGTGGACATCCTCGGCGAGGTCATGGCCGTTGTGGCCTACTTCTCCGAGAACCACGGTGAGCGGATCGCCCGAGAGATGGGGCTTCGGCTGTCCGACATGCCCGTTGACCTCGAGGGCTACCGTGCGGCCATGGGATACGTCGACCCGACCGATCGCATCACCTTCCGGGAACTGCAAGAACGCCGCGAACTCATCCGCCGGCGCATCCACGAGCGCCACGGCGGCCGTTCCCGTGTGCGCTCGGTCATCAGATCGCGGATTCGTCGTCGTCGCCGGGCCCGCACCGGCCACGACCGTTGAGCTTCAGCTGATCGGCCCACTTGCCGATCGGCCACCGGCCACGACCAGTTGAGCCCGGAAGGCCGCTGAGTCCGCGGTCACGGGCCAGAAGGGGCCAATGCTGGACCAGCATTAGCCCAGCGCGTGGCTCAGCCGGCGTCCAGCGCCCGGCGCAGCGAGCCAACGAAGTCTGCGGCGCCCTCCGGACCGGCGCCCTCGAGGAGCCGGCGCACCAGCGCCGAACCGACGATCACGCCGTCAGCCACTTCGCACACCGTCTTTGCCTGGTCCGGGGTGGAGACCCCGATACCGATGCATACGGGCATGTCGGTGGCGCTGCCCACCCGGTTGGCTAC
>DASXMT010000214.1:0-1749 GCA_036495505.1 Acidimicrobiales bacterium
GTGGAAGATCGTGACCGATGCCTGGCCGAATTACGACGTGTACCAGTCCCGGACCGACCGGGACATCCCGGTCGTTGTCCTCACCCCGGCCAGCCGCGACGACGCACAGCAATGACGACTCAAGGTCCTTTCGATGGCGTGCGGGTGGTTGAGTTGGCCCAGTGGGTGTTCGTCCCCGTTGCCGGCGCCCTCTTGGCCGACTGGGGTGCCGATGTGATCCACATCGAGAGCACGCAGGGCGACCCATACCGAGGGCTGATCACCCAGGGCATAGGCAGTGACCGCGGCGGGGTGAACCTCTCGCTCGCACTGGCGAACCGGGGCAAGCGCTCGATCGCCCTGAACATCAAACTCGATGATGGCATGGACGCCCTGCATCGATTGCTCAGTTCGGCTGATGTGTTCCTCACCAACATGCGCCCGCAGGCGCTGCAGCGGCTGGGCCTCGACGCTGAGTCGTTGACGGATCGGTATCCGAGCCTCGTGTATGCCCGAGGGCACGGCTACGGGGTCCGCGGTCCCGACGCCGATCAAGCGGGCTACGACGCCTCGGCCTTTTGGTCGCGAGGCGGTTTGGCTCACATGCTGACCCCCCCGGAGCGGGACTACCCCATCGGCCAGCGCGGCGCCATGGGCGATAGGAACGGGGCCATGGCCTTGGCCTTCGGCGTCGCCGGGGCTCTTCTCAAACGGACCCGCACCGGGACGGGATCAGTGGTCGACGTGTCGCTCATGGCCACAGCCATGTGGACCCTGTCCTCCGATATCCTCGCCGCGCTTGGTGGAGATGAGCCGAAGGTGTCGAGCGGTCGGGGGCCTTCGGTCAACCCCGTTGTTGGCATGTACCGGACGAAGGATGGGCGCCACATCCAGCTCGTCTTCCTCGAGGCCGACCGCTACTGGCCCGATTTCTGCCGGATCATCGGCCGCCCCGACCTCGTCGACGACCCACGGTTCTCGGACCTTCGCTCCCGTGGGGAGAACGCCGAGGCCTGTCTGGCCGAGCTCGATGCCGAATTCGCCAAACGCACCTTCGTCGAGTGGAAGGAACTCCTCCGCCAGCTGGACGCACCCTGGGCCCCGGTGCAATCGGTTCCCGAATTGATAGAAGACCCACAGGTCATAGCCAATGGCTATGTCGGTGAGGTGGTGGTCGACGGGGAGCCGGCATATCGGTTGCCGGCCGTCCCCGTCCAGTTCGATGGGAAGCCACCTGCACTCCGGAGGGCCCCCGAGCACGGCGAGGACACCGAGGCCGTACTGGTTGAGCTCGGCTACGACTGGGACGAGATCATCGGGCTCAAGGAGGCTGAAGTCATTCTGTGACCAGGCTCGAACGACCCCTCCCCATACCTGATGAGCAGTCGGCTCCGTTCTGGAAGGCTGCCGCCCGAGGAGTCCTCACCGTGGCCCGGTGCTCGCGCTGTCAGTCCCTTTGCCACCCGCCCGACGTCGTCTGTCCTCATTGCCACAGCACCGACCCGGCCTTCGCCTTCACTCCCGTCAGTGGGCGGGGAACCGTTCGGTCGTGGACGGTCATGCACCAGTCCTTCCTGCCCGGCTTCGAGGAGGACGTGCCCTTCCTCCTGGTCGACGTGGAACTGGTGGAACAGCCCGACCTCCGGATCATCGGCCGCCTGATGGATGGTCCCGACGCGAAACTCCAGATTGGCGACTCCGTCAAGGCCGCCTTTGAGGACCTCGGCTCGGACATGGCCGTGCCGGCGTTCGCCCTCGAGAGGAAACGAT
>DASXMT010000215.1:0-9918 GCA_036495505.1 Acidimicrobiales bacterium
CAGTTCGCGGTTTCGGGTCATTGAAGCCACGGACAGGTTCTGGGAGCCTAGAAAGACCCGTGTGCCGTCCACCCAGATCATCTTGGCGTGGATGTAGACCGGGTGCTCCCCGTAGAGGACGTGGACCTGGGCCCCGGCCGCGGTGAGGGTATCGAAGCTCCGTGCCCACGAGGACGCATAGGTCATCACCACCTCCACGTGGACACCGCGACGAGCTGCTGCGGCCAGGCCGTCGACCAGGGTCGGATCGCTCAGCTCCTCGTTGTAGACCAGGACAGTGTGCCTGGCATCCCCGATGAGGTGAGCGAGTGGCGCCGTGCTGCCCGGGCTCCACACAAGATCTGTTCCCGATGCGGGCACCTCGGGACGGCCATCGAAGTCGTCGTCGAAGGTCTGTTCGATGGCCGTGACGTCGGCCTCGTCGGTATCCACGACGGCAAAGTCGCGGGTGGTGGCGTAGTACCGGGATGTGAGGTTCAGGGTCATCACAGCGCACCGGGCTCCATCGACGCAGACGGACTTGACGTGGAATGCGTCCACGGTGTCCGGCGCCCACCGCACGTCGACGCGGTGGGCTGATAGGTATGTGAACGCGGCTTGGTTGCGCACCCGTTCCAGGTGCTGGTCGAGGATGACCCGAACATGGACGCCCCGAGCCGCATCGGCGACCAGGATGGATTCGGCACGAGGATCGGCCAGCTCGTACATGGAGAGGTCTACCGACCGAGCGGCAGAGCTCATCAACTCGTCGAGCGGCCCCGGGCCTGAGTCCGGCTCGATGATAAGGGTCTCGCCCGGGCCCGCCGCAGCGGGCGTCGACCCCGCCCGAGCCACCGCAGCGAACGCCGAACCCGCCCCCGCATCAGGCGCACCGAGAGAAACCGCATGGGCTGCCGCCACCACCAGAACGATGGTCAGGATGGCCGACAGGGTAGCAAATCTGATCGAATGAGAGATGCTGAAAGACTATGAAAACAGATTTAATAATGCAATACATCACCCATACATCGCTCGGGTCAGCATCGACTGGGCTGGTGGCGGCCCAGACGTTAGCCTGCGACATCGGAGCGGAAACGGCCCGTTTTTGGCAACGACCAGGACCAGGAGGCCCAGTGCCACTCGACGAAACCACCACGGCGGGCGAGGTCATGGCCGGTATCGACCTCTCGGGGCGCACCGCCATCGTCACCGGTGCATCCACCGGCATCGGGCTCGAGACGGCAGCCAACCTGGCCGCGGCCGGGGCTCGGGTGATTGCCGGGGTGCGGAACTCGGAGAAGGGCAAAGCCACGGTGGCCACGCTGTCCGACAGGGTGGATGGCGCTGCGGTCGAGTTCGGGGTGATCGACCTGACGTCCTTCGCCAGCATCAGGACCTTTGCCGAGGAGTTCATGGGCCGAAATGATCCCCTGCACCTGTTGATCAATAATGCCGGCGTCATGAACACGCCCTTCGAGCACACGGTCGAGGGGTACGAGTTGCAGTTCGGCACCAACCACCTGGGTCACTTCCTCTTGACCAACCTCCTCGCCCCCGCTGTGCTCGCCGGAGCCCCGGCTCGGGTGGTCAACCTGTCATCGGGGGGGCACCGGAGCTCGGACATCCTCTGGGACGACCCCAACTTCGAGCACCATCCCTACGACAAGATGACGGCCTATGGGCAGTCTAAGACAGCCAACATCCTGTTCTCGGTGGAGCTCGACCGGAGGCTGGCCGATCGTGGGGTGCATGCCTATGCGGTGCACCCCGGACGCATCAACACCGAGCTTGGTCGTTACATGAGCTCCGACGACTACGGCGCTCTGTTGGCCCGCCTCAAGGAATCCGGCCGTGTCATGCCGCCGCCCAAGACCATCGAGGCCGGTGCGGCCACCTCGCTCTGGGCTGCCACCGCAGCCGAGCTGGCCGACCGAGGCGGCCTCTACCTGGAGGATTGTCATGTGAGCGAGGCTCTCCCCTACGCCACCGACGCTGACGCGGCCAAACGCCTCTGGGCTCTCTCCGAGGAATTCGTCGGCCAGCCCTTCCTCCCGTAAGCCATCTCGCCGGCAGCCGTCGAGCCTGTAAGCCCTCCCGCCGGCAGCCGTCGAGCCCCTAAGCCTCGTCGCCCGTGGGCAGTCGAACCGCCAGCCGAAGAGTTGTCCCGATTGACTACTCCGAGCTAGAAGCGCCCCTACCTCGCTGGACCTCGCTGAAGGGCTTGCCCCGATCGGGCGCCGGTTCCCGTGGCATGCCCAACAACCGCTCACTGATCAGGTTCCGCTGCATCTCGACCGTGCCGCCCCCTATGGAAAGAGCCTGGCGGAAGATGTACTGATCGGCGGCGTGCGGGCTGGTGTCGTCCGCCTCCCAGGTCACGCCGTCCGGTCCGGCGATCTCGAGGGCGGCGTTGGCGCGTCGGACGACGTTGACCCCGATGTTGAGACGGAGCAGCGAACCGGCCACCGGAGGGAAGTGCCCGGTGTTGATGCCCTTTGTCACCCAGGCGATCAGCTGGCGGGAGACCACGTCGTCGGCGTGGGAACGGCCAAGCAGCTCGTGGACCGCAGGGTCATCGCTGAGACCGGCGCGTCGAGCCAGGTCGGCCAAGTCCTGGTTGGGGCCGCTCCGATCGGACGACGGTCTGGAAAAGGCGTAGGGCGAGCCACCGCCGACGGTGTCGCGCTCGTGGAAGAGCAGCCGGTTGGCCACCGTCCACCCGTCATTGGGCTCGCCCAGGATGCAGTCGGACGGCACGTGCACGTCGTCGAAGAATTCCTGGCAGAACTCCTCGGCACCGTTCACCATCTTGATCTTGTTGACGGTGACCCCGGGGAGGGACAAGTCGAGCAGGACCATGGAGAGGCCCCGGTGCTTGGGCACTGACCAGTCGGTGCGCACGAGGACGAGGCCCCAGGTGGAGCGCCATGCTCCCGAGCTCCAGATCTTGGAGCCGTTCAGGACCCACACGTCACCGTCCCGCTCGGCCCGGGTGAGGGCACCGGCCATGTCGGAGCCTCCGCTGGGCTCGGACATCATCTGCACGAAGATCTCGTCGCCGCGCAACATGGCCGCGATGTGCTGTTTCTGGGCCGCGGTCCCGAATTCCAAGATCGGGGGGCCGATGATGCCGAGCCCGGGGTTCCCGATATGGGTGGGGAGCTCGTACGCCAGGGCCTCTTGCAGAAAGGCCCGGTGGTGAAAGCGGCTGAGGCCCGCGCCGCCCAGCTCGGTCGGAAAGCAGATGCCGTTATACCCGCCGTCGGCCAGCCGATGGATCAGGTCGCGCAGCCGCTCGGGACCCTGGCTCTCCTCCGCGCCGGGATCGTGTTCATCGAGGCGGGGCATGTTGGCGGACAGCCAGCTCTTGGCCCGCGCCCGGTATTCCTCGATCTCATCGTGGGAGGGGACATCATCGAGACCCATTGCATCGACTCCTGTCAGGCCAGTCCGACCAGCGGGGCCAGTCGTTGGCGGTGATTGCGGACTGTGCCGTACTGGCCACTGTTCAAGGTGACCCGGCGCAGATAGAGATGGATGTCGTGGTCCCAAGTGACGCCGATGCCGCCATGCATCTGGATGCAGTCCTGGACCAATTCTCCGGCGTGCTCGCCGACATAGGCCTTGGCCACGCTGACCAGCTCGGCGGCATCGCCTGTCCCCTGTGACACCGCCGTCGACGCCGCCGCCGTGGTGGCCCGGGCCCCCTCGAGCCAAAGGGCCATGTCGGCGAAGCGATGCTTCAGCTCCTGGTACGAGGCGAGAGGACGGCCGAAGGAGAACCGGTCGAAGGCCCACTCTGTGGTGAATTCGAAGACCCGGCCGATGGCTCCGACCGTCTCGGCCAGCTGCAGCACGATGGCCACCTGGAGCTGGTGCTCGACGTCGGATGCGGCCCCTCCTACCTCCCCGACGACCGACGCTGCCGGAGCCACCGCCTCGTCGAAGTGCACCGTGGCGAAGCGGCGGACCAGGTCGATGCCCTCCCGTGGGGTGACGTTCACCCCGGGCGTGGCCGCCGGCAGCAGGAACTGGGTCATCCCCTGCTCGGCTCGGGCGGTCACCAGCAGCCAGTCAGCCTCGGCGGCCGACTCCACCGACGTCTTGGTCCCGGTCAGGACGAAGCCACCATCGGCGACCGTTGCCTCGAGCATCACCGCGTCGGCACCCCACGCCGGCCCGGGTTCATCGAAGCACCATGCAGCGATGCCGCCGACCAGCAGTTCGTCCAAGGCTTCGGTGTGACCGTCGACCCGGGCCAAGGTGGAGGCGACAACATTGATCGGCCCCAGCGGACCGGGGGAAACCAGGCGGCCGCGCTCTTCGGCCACCAGCGTCAGATCGGACAGTCCTTGTTCCGAGACACTGCCCCCGCCGCGGTCTTCGGGGACGAGCATGGAGGTCCACCCGAGCTCCGCTCCCTGCTGCCACCACGGTCGGTCGAAGCCAGCGGGCTCATCGGCCAGCCGCCGTACCTCGGTGATCGGGCACGTGTCCTCGAGGAAGCGCCGGGTGGTGTCGCGGAACAACACCTGATCGTCACTCAGCTGCAACTCCAACCGAACACCCCTTCTCTCTCCGGACAGCCCCGGTCAGGTTCTGTCTCCGGACAGCCCCGGTCCGGATCTCCGTTGTGCCTACAGTTCCAACCACGGACCGACACCACGTCGGACGCCACTTCCGACGCGGGTCCTGCCTTCGAGCGCCATGAACGTACTCCCGGTCGACACCGGCGATCCAGGCAGCCGACTACCGTGACGGCCGACGAAGGGGGTCGGACCGTGAGCGAATTGTTCTCCATTGCCGGCAAGACGGCCGTGATCACCGGTGGATCAAGAGGGATCGGGCGCATGATCGCCACCGGATTCGTCGAGGCTGGAGCTCGGGTGTACGTCACCTCACGCAAGGCGGACGCCTGTGCTGAGACGGCCGCAGCCCTGAGCGAGCTCGGTGAGTGCATTGCCCTGCCCGCGGACGTCGGGAAAGAGTCGGAGTGTCGGAGGCTGGCCGACGTCCTGGCCGAGCGCGAGCCCAGCGTCGACATCCTGGTCAACAACGCCGGCGCCAACTGGTTTGCCCCGATCGCCAACCACGACGATGCCGCTTGGGACAAGGTACTGGCCGTCAACCTCAAGGGCGTCTTCCATCTCACCCGTTTCCTCCTGCCTCTGCTCGAGGTGGCGGCCACCGACGACGACCCGGCGCGGATCATCAATGTGGGTTCGGTCTCGGGTCTCAAGCCCGACCGCTTCGAGACCTATGCCTACGGAGCGTCCAAGGCCGGCGTGCACCTGCTCACCCGTCAACTGGCTCGGGATCTGGCTCCGCGCATCACGGTGAACGCCATCGCCCCTGGCCCCTTCCCGACCGAGATGATTTCCGGCGATGCCTTTGCCGACGACCTGCTGGACTCGACCGCCCTCCGGCGGTGGGGCAGACAGGACGACGCCGCCGGGACGGCCATCTTCCTCGCCTCCCGGGCCGGCTCGTTCATCACCGGCGCTGTCCTGGCCCTCGACGGGGGCATGCACTCGGTCGGCTCCTTCTGATCCTGGGTCATCCACGTTGTGATCCTTGGTTATGCACGCTGAGCCTCGGCCGCTCTCGCCCACCGGATGGACGCCCCCACCGCCAGGGACTCGGCCACCGGCATGGACGCCCCCACCGCTAGGGACGCCCCCACCGTTAGGGACTCGGCCACCGGCATGATCGCGCCCGCTGGCATGTACCGCCACCTGTTGAGGTGGCCAGAAGCAGAAACACCACCTGACTAGGGATAGTAACGAGTGTCCATCCACATTACCTGCCAACCGACCGTTAGAAGTATCGTTGGTGGCTAGAGAGTCTCGGGGCGAGCTGCGGCCGCCGCCGACCACAGCGAAGGAGGAGCTCCCATGGACCTTCCGTATCGGATGTACGACGCCGACAACCACCTGTACGAGACGAGGGAGGCCTTCACCCGCCACCTTCCCGATCATCGCCGCCGGGACCTCTACTGGGTGACCGACGAGCGGGGCCACCAACACATCATGATGGGAGGTCACGTCTGGGACTACGTGCCCAACCCGACGTTCGATCCCATCTCGGTGGCCGGAGCGCTCACCGACATGTTCTCGGGCGAGAAGTCCAAGGCCGACGTGATCACCGACGGCTACAAGGTGGTGGAGCCGTTGGCGTTGCACCCTGAATACCAGGAGCGGGACAAGCGCCTGGCCCTCCTCGACGAGCAGAACATCGAAGGGTGCCTCCTGTTCCCCACGCTGGCCTCGGGTATCGAGGAGCGGGTTCGCGAGGACATCCCGTTGCTCACCGACATCCTGTGGGCCTTTAACCGGTGGCTCGAAGAAACCTGGACGTTCAACAGCGCCGATCGGATGTACGCGGCGCCCATCTTCTCCCTGGCCGATGTGGACCAGGCGCTGGCCATGTTGGACTGGGCCATCGAGCGGGGCTGCCGGGTGATCGACGTTCGGTCCGCTCCCGTGCTCACCGCCACCGGGTTCACCTCTCCTGGGAAGCCTGGGTTCGACCGGTTCTGGTCGCGATGCGAGGAGTCGGACGTGCTGGTCGGGGTGCATGCCGGCCCGGTGAGCTACACCAAGTACACGGGAGACTGGACGGGAAACTTCGAGTACCACGCCTTCACCCGTTCGGCCTTCGAGCACATCGCCCTCCACGGCCGGGCCATCTCCGACTTCTTCACCGCCATGGTCTGCGACGGAGCCCTTAGCCGCCACCCGAAGCTGAAGCTGGTCTCCGTCGAGAACGGCGGCGACTGGATCCCCTCTCTCGTCGACAAGATGAAGATCTACTATCACCGGTATCCGGGCTCGTTCCCCGAGGACCCGATCGAGGCCTTCGAGCGGTGCGTGTGGGTCAGCCCGTTCTGGGAGGACGACATCACCGACATCGCCAAGTACCTGCCCATGGAGCGGATCCTGGCTGGATCGGACTACCCCCACGCCGAGGGTCTCTCGGAGCCGACCGACTTCGTCAAGGCCCTCGCGGACTTCACCGAGGCCGATACCAGGCTCATCATGCGCGACAACCTGCGCCAGTTGCTTTCTCGAGGGTGAGGTCGAACCGTTCTTCGACCTGTCGGCTCCTCACTTCCGTCTCCTCGCGTCTCTCTTCGTCAGGGGACCGACGGTGACCGTCCCGTGACCCTGGAGCGGTTCGCCACCGAGCTCGGCTACCCGGAGTGCCCTCGGTGGCATGACGGTTCGCTCTGGCTCTCCGAGATGTGGTCGCAGGCCGTCGTCCGCTTCGACGCCGCTGGACGGCGCGAGGTGGTCCATCAATTCGCCGACGATCAGCCCGGTGGGTTGGGCTGGCTGCCCGACGGCGAGCTGGTGGTGGTGGGGATGGAGTCCCGGGTTCTCCACCGGTTGAAGGCCGGTCAGCCCGTTTCGGGCATCCATGCCGACCTCACCTTGGTCTCGCCGTGGATGCTGAACGACATGGTGATCGGGAAAACGGGCGACGCCTATGTCTCTCAGGCCGGGTTCGACCTCGCCGACGCCGCCAGCCGTCCTGCGCCCTCGCCCCTGGTCCGTGTCGACGCCGGTGGGGCGGTATCGGTGGCCGCTGACGGTCTGGTCGTTCCCAATGGCATGGCCTTGACCGCTGCCGGCAAGACGCTCGTGGTGGCCGAGACGTTCGCTGGTCGTCTGACCGCGTTCACCGTGGGCCCCGACGGCTCGCTCGGTGACCGTCGGGTGGTGGCCGAGCTGCCTCCGGCGGCCGACCACCGGTACGCGCGTCCCGATGGGATCTGTCTGGACGAGGAGGGCGCGGTGTGGGTCGCCGACTGGCGGGGATGCCAAGTGCTTCGACTGGCCCCGGACGGGACGGTCACCCAGCTGATCCCCACCAGGACCCACGCATTGGCCGTCGTCCTGGGCGGCGCCGACCTGCGCACCCTGTTCATTTGCACCAGTCCACATATGGTGCGCCCAGGACCCGACGCCCCGCCGGCGGGGGCCGTGTTCGCCCTCGACGTCGACGTGCCCGGTGCAGGTGAGCCATGACCAGCCGGCACGCCAGGGCGCATCACCAGGGGGGCATCGAGCCCTCAGGGGAACCAACCAGATCGATCAGGAGCCACAGGAAGAGCGGCGCCACTCAGATGTAGCAAAGAAAGGCCTCAAAAGGGCCCCAGATCGGCCGGCGCACAGCAGCTCGGTGCCGTGGAGGCGGTACCGAGCGAACTTTGACACCGACTGAGTGCTGTGGTTCGTTGAGGAAGGGATAACCCGCCGCTGACCTTCGACGGGGGGATGTGAAAGAGGAGCGACAATGCCGGAGTACAAGTTCGTGACGTACGAAGAGCTTGACGAGGGGAGGATCGTCAGGATCCTCCTCAATCGTCCCAAGACCCGCAATGCCCAAAATCGGGGATTGTTGGTCGACCTGAACGACGCCTTCTTGGAGGCCGAGAAGGACGACAACGTCCGCGTCGTGATCCTGGGCGGCATGGGCCCGATGTTCTCGTCAGGCCATGACTTGGGCTCCAAGGAGCAGATGGCCGAGTTCATGCCCGGCCCCGATCAGCACATCACGGCACGCACCAACGGCGGGACCCGCGAAGGGGCCGAGAAGCGGATGCTCCAGGAATGGCACTACTTCTACCAGAACACCCTTCGCTGGAGGAACCTCCGGAAGATCACCGTCGCCCAGGTCCACGGCACCGTGTATGCCGCCGGGCTGATGCTGATGTGGGCGTGCGACCTCATTGTCGCCGCCGACACCGTGCAGTTCGCCGACCCGGTCGGTGTCCGTCTCGGGATGTGCGGCATGGAGTATTTCGCCCACCCGTGGGAGTTCGGCCCCCGGCGGGCCAAGGAGCTCATGTTGACCGGCGACTCGATCTCGGTCGAGGAGGCGCACGAGATCGGCATGGTCTCCAAGATCTTCGAGGAGGACCAGCTGGCCGAGCGCACCCTCGAGTTTGCCCGGCGTATTGCCGAGCGCCCCACGGTGACCTCACTGCTCATCAAGGAGTCGGTGAACCAGTCCGTTGACAACATGGGCTTCCAGAACGCCCTCCAGGCCTGCTTTACCTTGCACCAGCTGAACCACTCCCATTGGGCCGAGGTC
Source organism: Acidimicrobiales bacterium (assembly GCA_036495505.1). Taxonomy (GTDB): domain Bacteria; phylum Actinomycetota; class Acidimicrobiia; order Acidimicrobiales; family RAAP-2; genus DASXMT01. The sequence goes on from DASXMT010000215.1 coordinate 9,079, forward strand.
AACGAGGACGGCTACCCGGCCGGGAAGCCGGAGCAGGGCGTACCTGACTGGAAGACTGCCCCGCCCGTCGTGCCGGCGGAGAAGAACCTGGTCCGTTCGCCGGACCCGGTGGGCTGACGTGACCGGTCGCTGGACAAAGCCGTGAGCTGGCCAGAACCACTGCGCTGACCAGAACCACTGTGCTGACCAGCGATTTTGCACCAGGACAACCGGCGTCGGGGGGCCTCCCCCGGCGCCGGCGTTGTCTTCGCCGTTCAGGCCCCGGCGCGCTTGAGGAGCTGGCAATCAGCCCTCGCCCTCGGCCCCACCCTGCCGCTCCAAGGACCTGAGGAGCATGTCACCCGGGGCAAGCGAATATCAGCGCCGCCCGGTATCGGATTTCAGCGCCGCCCGGTATACTCGGTGGGGCCTCGGTTGTCAGTCACAACACGGGGATGACGAAGCCCTCCGACCTCCATCGCGGGGCTTCGTCCGTTTCGGGAGACTTTAGCTGGTGCTCAAACCTGCCTAGCGGACCGAGGCACGGTCTCCGGTCCAGTGCGATGTTGGTGGGCCTGGCTGACGTGGAGCATGAACCCCAATGCCCGTCGGCTGGCGGAACCACTACCCGTATCTCCAGAACCACTACCCGTGCCTCGGCGTCCCTAAAGAGCTTTTTGGGGCTGATTCGGCTCACTGTGAGGGGCTGCATCGGCACGCCCTCCATCACGTCAGACGGAGGATCGCCTCTCCACCACTGGGCGGGACTTTATCCTCGCATTAGGCGCGGAGATTGGCGTATGATTAGGTAGACCTACACCGCAGACACTGGAAGAGGGTAAGGGTTAGCAAACCAGGAGA
>DASXMT010000216.1:0-2213 GCA_036495505.1 Acidimicrobiales bacterium
GGCCGCCGCCGGCGTAGCCAGCGCCGCCCCGAAGGGCGGGCTCGGGGTCCTGATCCCGGCCCACAAGGGACAGGTGCTCCCGCTGCACGGCGGGACCACGAGCAGCCTCAACTGGTCCGGCTATGCGGTCACGCCGGGCAGCGGCATCACTGCGGTCGACAGCACGTTCAAGGTTCCCTCGGCCGGGCTCGACCCGCCCGGCTTCGCGGCGACTTGGACCGGAATCGGTGGCTACAACACGAGCGATCTGATCCAGGCCGGTGTCGAGGCGGACTCGTTCCCGAGCAACCCCCTGCTTGGCAATCAGTACGTGGCGTGGTACGAGATCCTGCCAGCCAGCGAGACTCCGATCTCCAACTGCACCGGCGACTCCAGCTGCACGGTGACGCCGGGTGACAGCGTGACGGTCGACATCCACAACGTCTCCGGCAACACATGGAGCGTCTCGCTGTCGGACGCCGGAAAGTGGAGCTGGAGCCAGAACGTGACCTACAGCTCATCGGAATCCTCCGCCGAGTGGATCCTCGAGGCCCCGACGCTGGTCGCTCAGACGCTGCTGGCGAACGTCGGAACGGTTCCGTTCGGTCCCACGTCGACGTACACCGACGGGAGCGGGACGCACACGATCGCAGCGGGCAACCCGACCCAGATCGACCTGGGAACCGGCGTCGTCAATGAGGCGACGCCGTCATCGCTGGCCTCCGACGGGGAGTCGTTCAACGACTGCTCGTACGCGCTGAGCTGCGCGGCTCCGTAGGCCTAACGACCTCGCGGGAGGTGCGGCGCCAAGGCCGCACCTCCTCCGCGTGGGCACTCGCATCCGGGGTAAGCCTCCGGCCTGAGGCAAGGCGGCCCCCGAGCCCCGGTTCACCGACTGTTCACAGCACGGACGGCTCGGGGCAACATCTCCTCCTCGACGGACTCATAGCGTCATCGCTCCCCACCCGCAACGAGAGGAGACACGGTGCGCGACCCGATGCGTCGACGGATGTCAGAGAAGCTCCGGCGAACCAGGCGAATAGTGGCTGTGGCGGCGATCGGATCCGGCGTACTGGCCGGGACGGTGCTGGCGGCAACCCACACCTTTTCAGGCAGCGATAACCCCTGGCCATACGCCGGGACGGGCCCTTCACCCGTGCTGGCCGCGGTCGGGGACGTCTCCTGTCAGGCGGGATCTCCCCAGGAGAATGAGAAGGCGACGGACGTGTGCACCGGCGGGGCGACGGCGACCACGCGCAACGCGGCCCAGAATGCGACCGCCGAGCAGGTTGAGGCCATGAAGCCGGACCTGGTCGCCGTGCTCGGCGACGAGCAGTACCAGAACGGGTACTACTCAGACTTCGAGAACTCCTACGACAAGTACTGGGGCGCCTTCAAGTTCCTCCAGCGGCCCGCGCCGGGCAACCACGAGTTCTACGACAACCACGGCCAGGCCGGCGTCCGCGGCCTGGGGTACTTCGACTACTTCAACGGCATTGAGCACAACGCCGACGGCTCCGAGATCGACCAGACCGTCACGAATCCGGGCACCGGAACGCCGGTCACCCAACCAAAGAGCGGTAACCCCGTCGTCCAGCCCACGCCCCAGCCTGACGGCCAGGCGGGCGACTTCGGCCAGAACGGCAACGGGTGGTACTCATACAACCTCGGCGCCTGGCACCTGATCTCGCTGAACATTGAGTGTGCGGACGAGCCGGGCGGTTGCAGCCCGACGGGTTCGTGGTTCTCGAGCGAGACGAACTGGCTGGCCCAGGACCTGAAGCAGGATCATGCCGCGTGCACGCTGGCCTACTGGCACCAACCGACGTTCAGCTCGACGGCCACCCCGACGACCTCTGACAGCACCGAGGGTCAGACCGCCGACACGTGGTGGAAGCTCCTGTATGCCCACCACGCCACGCTGATCCTGAACGGTCATGACCACGTGTACTCCCGCTTCGCGCCGATGGATCCGGCCGGCAATGCCGACCCGAGGCATGGGATCCGAGAGTTCATTGTGGGGACCGGCGGTGAATCGCTGGACACCGTCATTCCCAGTACACCCAACCTCCAGGCCTGGGCCGACCAGTACTACGGGGTCATGAAGCTCGTACTCGGATCACACGGGTACTCCTGGGACTACGAGTCGGCGATGGTGAATCCAGCCGCACCGGCGGGCACACCCGCGAGCTATAGCGACAGCGGCCGCGGCACCTGCAACGGGTCGGAGGACG
>DASXMT010000217.1:0-1610 GCA_036495505.1 Acidimicrobiales bacterium
CTCGCCTTCGAGCAGCCGGGTGACGGGGACACCGGTGGCCCGGCTCACCACCTCGGCCACGTCCTCGGCGTCCACCTCCTCCTTCAGGAAGCGCTGCTCGGCCTGGAGGGCGTTGAGGGCCTCGGTCGCCTCCTCCACCTGCCGCTCGAGCTCGGGCAGCTGCCCGTAGGTGATCTCCGACGACGCGGCCAGGTTCCCGTCGCGGGCCAGGCGCTCGGCCTCGCCCCGCTTGTTCTCCAGCTCGGTCTTGCGCTCCTGGATGGCGGTGATGGCCTCCTTTTCCGCCTGCCAGTGGGCCGTCATGGCATCGGAGGTCTCCTTCAGGTTGGCCAGCTCCTCGTCCAGGCGGGCCAGGCGCTCGGCCGATGCCGCGTCGGTCTCCTTGGCCAGGGCCATCCGCTCGATCTCCAACTGGCGCATGCGCCGGCTGACCACGTCTAGCTCGGTGGGCATGGAGTCGATCTCGATGCGCAGGCGGCTGGCCGCCTCGTCCATCAGATCGATGGCCTTGTCGGGCAGGAAGCGCCCGGTGACGTAGCGGTCAGAGAGCACGGCTGCGGCGACCAACGCCGCGTCCTGGATGCGCACCCCGTGGTGCACCTCGTAGCGCTCCTTCAGCCCCCGCAAGATGGCGATGGTGTCGGCCACCGACGGCTCGCCCACGAAGACCTGCTGGAAGCGGCGCTCCAGGGCGGCGTCCTTCTCGATGTACTTGCGGTACTCGTCCAACGTGGTGGCCCCGATGAGCCGGAGCTCGCCCCGGGCCAGCATGGGCTTGATCATGTTGCCGGCGTCCATGGCCCCCTCGGCGCCGCCGCCGGCCCCGACGATGGTGTGGAGCTCGTCGATGAACGTGATCACCTCGCCCTCGGCGTCGGTGATCTCCTTCAGGACCGCCTTCAGTCGCTCCTCGAACTCGCCCCGGTACTTGGCCCCGGCCACCATGGCCGACAGGTCGAGCCCGATCACCCGCTTGCCCTTCAGGCCCTCGGGGACATCACCTTCCACGATGCGCTGGGCCAGGCCCTCGACGATGGCCGTCTTGCCCACGCCCGGTTCGCCGATGAGCACCGGGTTGTTCTTCGTCCTACGGGACAGCACCTGGATAACCCGGCGGACCTCCTCGTCCCGGCCGATGACCGGGTCCATCTTCCCCTGGCGGGCCAGCTCGGTGAGGTCGCGCCCGTACTGCTCCAGGGCCTGGAAGGTCTCTTCGGGGTTCTGGGACGTGACCCGGTGGCTGCCCCGAACATCGCGGAGAGCGGTGAGGAGCTCGTCCCTGGTCACACCCAAGCGGTCGGACATGGCCAACAACAGGTGCTCCACGGACAGGTACTCGTCCCCCATGTCGGTGCGGAGGCTGTCGGCCGTGGTGATCACGTCGCGCACTGCCGCGTTCAGGCGCGGCTCGTCACCGCCGTAGGCCTTCGGCGACCGGGCCAGCTCGCCGTCCAGGCGGGTCCGCAACACAGCCGGCTCCACCCCGACCCGGGCCAGGAGGGGCGAGGCGATGCCGTCGGCCTGGTCGAGCAGTGCCAACAGGATGTGGTCGGGCGTGACCTCGGCGTGGTGCTCGGCCCGGGCCAGCTCCAGGGCCGACGCCACCGCCT
>DASXMT010000218.1:0-10003 GCA_036495505.1 Acidimicrobiales bacterium
AGGTAGACGACCAGGCTCTTGCCCATCAGTGGATTGAGGACTCGCTCGCTATAGCGGGTCAGCTTGGGTGCCTTCACGATGTCCCAGACCAGGAGCCGGTGATAGGCGGCGACGGCAGGATGATCGTCATTGGTCGGTCCCACCAGGCAGCGGAGCCACCAATAGGGGGCATGGAGCCCGTGGGCGTGGTGGCTGCCCATGACGGTGAGGCCGGTGTGCTCCAGCCGGGCGACGAGCTCGCGGTAGCGGTAAATGCGCACGTGGCCTCCGGGCACGTTGTGGTACTCGTCGGAGAGAGCCCAGTTCACGAACTCGGGACCGCATCGCGGCACGGTGACGGCCATCGCGCCCCCAGGACGGAGGACCCGAGCCAGCTCGGCCATGGCCACGTGGTCGTCGGGGATGTGCTCGAGCACCTCGGAGGCGATGACCCGGTCGAACGAACCGTCGGCGAACGGCAGCCGCAGTGCATCGCCCCGGACTGCGCCGACCCTGGCCGTCTTGGCATCCAGGTCGCCGGCTTCGTACATGGCGCCGAAGGTGTCCTGGACGTTGCGCACCTCGTCAGCGCCTGCGTCGAATGCCACCACTTCGGCACCGAGGCGGGCCGCTTGGTAGGCATGACGCCCGAAACCACAACCCAGGTCGAGCACGCGGTCCCCGCGCCGTAAGCCGAGCTTTCGGTAATCGACGGTCAGCATGCGACTGTCTCGGTCGGGTCGATGGTGTCCGTCCTGGTCGGGTCGATGGCGTCCGTGCTCACCGATTCGGTGGGGGGAGCGGACGGCTCGGCAAGACCCTGATGAGCCTCGGACTCTCCCGAGGGAACGGTGACGCCGTTCTCGGCCACCAGCGCCTGGTACTGCTGGGAGGTGCCGCGCGCTGTCACCTCCCAGGTGAAACGGCCCAGCACCCGCTCCCGGCCCGCCTCACCCAACCGGGTGCGGAGGGCGGGATCGTCGAGCAGCCGTCCGATGGCGCCGGCCAGCGCCCCCGGGTCGTTCGGGGGAACCAGAAGGCCCGTCTCGCCGTCGGTGCCGACCACCTCGGGCAGCGCGCCACCGGTGGTGGCCACGACGGGCACGCCGCATGCCATGGCTTCGATGGCCGGTAGGGAGAACCCTTCGTACAACGACGGCACCACGGCAACCTGGGCGTGGCCGTAGTTCCGGGCCAGCTCCTCGTCACTGATACCGGTCACACACCGGACGATGGGGGCGAGCCCGAGCCGGTCGATGGCGCGGGCCACGCGGCCATCGGGTCGCGGGCTCCCGATCACTACCAGCTCGATGTCGCGTTCGGTGCGCAGCTTGGCCACAGCCTCGAGCAATGGCACCAGGCCCTTCATGGGCACGTCGGACGACGAAGTGACCATGAGGCGACCGGGGATCGGCTGCACATCGGCGTGCGGCCGGAACACGGTATGGTCGACGCCCACGGGCACCACGGTCATGCGGGATGCCTCGACCCCCATCTGGGCGGCGATGTCTGTCTTCGACGACTCGGACACGGTGATGATGCGGGTGAGGGCCCGGGAGACCCGGACCTGCATGCGCAGAAAGCCGAACCAACGGCGGGTGGTTATCCGCTGCCACGGGTTGGTGGAGTGGCTGAGCGCCAATTGCCGGTCGACGGTGATGGGGTGGTGGAGCGTCGTCACCAGGGGCCAGCCGTCTTTCATCATGCCGAGCATGCCGTTGCCCAGGCACTGGTTGTCGTGGATCAGGTCGAAGTCATCTCGCCGTTGGGCCAGCAGCCGTCTGGCCCGCAGGCTGAACGTCCACGGCTCGGGGAAGCCGGCCGTGCACATGACCCCGAACTCCAGGGCGTCGATCGAGCTCGTGAACTCCTTGGGCCACGGGATCCGAAAAGGGTCGGGCTCCCGATAGAGATCGAGGCTGGGCACCGGGGTGAAGCCGACGCCCTCATCCACCTCCGGCCACGGTTGTCCGGAGAAGACCTCGACCGAGTGGCCCAGCTTGACCAACTCCCGCGAGAGATGACGGGTGTACACGCCCTGGCCCCCACACCGTGGGTTTCCCCGGTAGACGAGGAAGGCGATCCGGAGCCCTCCGGGGGCAGGAGGAGCAGGGACGATCCGATCAGGAACTGACTGCTGAGTAACCGACGAGTGCCGCCGAAGACCGAATTTAGGCACGTCGAAGCCAGAGGGCAGCAGTCATAGGAACGAAAGCCTCCCCCGGCCAGGGTGTTCTGCGCAAACGCGTTCTATTTTTCGTGTCCGGGATGTTATCGGCCGAGGGAGGTAGGGGGCCCCGGGACCAGGGTCTCATCCCCTCGAAGCAGGGGCGAACCATCGATGGCGGCCATGGGCCGCAGCGGGCGCTGTGGACCGGCCGCCTCCCCGGCCGTAAGAGCTCCGCCCAGCCCGGGAGAGCCTCGACCAAGCCTGGTCGGTCCACGGTTGAGGAGTGGAGGCCACGGTTCAGGAGTGGTCCAACCGGTCGGGCCTGCCGGGCGGCCCGGCCCGTTCGGTCACACAACGTTTACCGGGTGGCAACGCTCACGAGATACTGAAGCAGATAACGTCAATACCAGCCTCATGGCCACCACGGCCAGGTCGGAGTAGGCCCGGATGGCTCGACACCACATTCGGAATGGCAACTCGATGAATCTCCAGGCGAAGGAACGTCCAGGCAATCGGTACAGTGCCGTGGTGCACCTTTCCGCATTGCTGGGCCGACCACTGCTCTCTCCCACCAATGAGAGCGTTGGCAAGGTCGATGACGTGATCGTCGGCCTGCGGGGAGAGGACTATCCGCTCGTGACAGGACTGGTCGCCAAGGTCGGAGGGCGTCGAGTATTCGTACCAATGGACCGGGTTGCCGAGTTAAGCGAGCAACGGATCGTGTTGGCAAAGTCGAAAGTCGACCTTCGGGGGTTCGAGCGCCGGGACGGCGAGGTCCTCTTGCGTGAAGACATCCTGGGCCATCGCCTCATCGATGTCGCTGACGCCGTACTGGTCCGGGCCTGGGACGTCGAGCTTCGATCCAGTGACGAGGGCTGGGTCGTCTCGTGCCTGGACACCCGCCGGCCGCCTCGGCTGTTCGGCCTCATCCGGTCCAGTGCCGGACGACCCTGCCAGGACTGGAAAGCCTTCGAACCGCTCATCGGCCACACGCCCAGCGTCCGGGCCAGGGCGAGCTTCGGTCGGGTCGTGCGACTCAAGCCGGCGCAGATTGCCGACTTGCTCGAGGACGCCTCGCACACCGAGGGCGAGGAGATCCTCGACGTTGTCCACGCCGATCCCGAGCTAGAGGCCGATGTATTCGAGGAACTCGACCCGGACATCGCCAACCGGCTGTTCGGTGACAAGACGGATGCCGAGGTGGCCGACGTCGTCGCTCACATGCGCGCCGATGATGCTGCCGACGCCGTAGCCGAGCTCCCCCAGGCGCGTCGCCAGCGAGTCCTTGACCTCCTCCCCCCGGGCACACGGACGAAAGTGATGACGCTCCTGGGCTTCAATGCCACCAGCGCCGGGGGGATCATGGGCGTTGACTTCCTGACCGCCCCCAAGGGTGCCCTGGTCGACGAAGCACTGCGACGCATCCGACTGGCCGAGAACGTGCAGCCAGAGGCGCTGATCACCATGCACGCCGTGGACTCGGCGGACCGACTGGTCGGGACGGTGACCGTCATCGGGTTGCTCCAAGCTGACCCCGAGTCCCGGCTCGTAGACGTCGTGGACACCGACCCGGTGCGGGTCACTGCCGCCGCCGATGTCGTCGACGTAACCCTTCTCATGGCCGATTACAACCTCATGACCGTCCCCGTCGTCGACGAAGACAACCACCTGCTCGGGGTGATCACCGTCGACGACATCCTCGAGGCGACCATTCCCGAAGACTGGCGGCGACGAGAACCCCCCGCCCACCCCGAACATGCCCACGCCGAATCTGCCGATGAGGATTCGAAACCGAACAGCACTTCCATCGAGCACTCGGAGCCCCGGGGGTAGCCATGACGGACCGACCAGCCGCCACGGGTGCCACCGGGGCGGCAGAGTCCTCACCCCCTGACCAGTCTCCTGAACCCGAAGCTCCCACCAACGGTGCGACCGATGCCCATGGCGCGGATGGGCCGTCACGCACCGGACAGGCTCCTGAAACCGAGGGTGCCTCCACGGGTGACCCCGGCTCGACCGGTGACACGGGTGCGACCGGGGCGACCGGGGCGCCGGAATCCACCGTGGAGACCGGGGCGCCGGATTCCACCGTGGAGACCGGGGCGCCAGATTCCACCGGGGAGCCCGGGGCGCCAGGTTCCACCGGGCCGCCCGATTCTTCACACCCAGACGAGGTCCCTGCGCCCGAAGCTCGTCCGACCGAGTCGGCCGAGTCACCACGCCCAGAGGTGAGCACCAGCCCGCAACTCCAATCCCCCGCGACCGCCGTCCTCGACGAGGCCCACCTCGGCGACATCGAGGGCGCCCTCGGGCGGATCTCCGTCGGGGATATGGGCGAACACCACAGCTGGCGGAAACACCTGCTCACGTTCGCGGCCATTGCCGGCCCCGGCCTCATCGTCATGGTCGGCGACAACGATGCCGGTGGGGTGTCGACCTACGCTCAGGCCGGCCAGAACTATCACACCAGCCTGTTGTGGGTCCTGCTCCTGCTCATTCCCGTCCTGATCGTGAACCAGGAGATGGTTGTCCGCCTCGGCGCGGTGACCGGGGTCGGACATGCCCGCCTCATCAACGAGCGGTTCGGGAAGGGCTGGGGGTGGTTCAGCGTCGGTGACCTGTTCATCCTCAACTTCCTGACCATCGTCACCGAGTTCATCGGGATCTCGCTCGCCGCCTCCTACGCAGGAATCTCTGATTATGTGGCCGTGCCTATCGCTGCGGTGGCCCTCGTGGCCATCATGGCGTCGGGGAGTTTCCAACGATGGGAACGGGCGATGTTCGTCTTCATCGCCATCAGCCTGGTCCAGATCCCCATGTTCTTCCTGTCGCACCCCCAATGGGGGACCATCGGCCACAACTTCGTGGTTCCCGGTGTCAGCGGGGGCGTCACTTCGGCTGCCGTCCTACTCATCATCGCCATCGTCGGCACCACTGTTGCGCCTTGGCAGCTGTTCTTTCAGCAGTCCAATATCGTCGACAAGCGGATCACGCCCCGGTTCATCAGCTACGAACGAGCCGACACGGTGATGGGTTCCATCGTCGTGGTGATCGGCGCCGTCTGCATCATGGTGGCTGCCAACTATGCCGCCACGGGCACTCCCGCATTCGGGCACTTCACCAACGCCGCCGGCGTTGCCCACCTCCTGGCTGACCGCAGCCAGGTATTGGGCACTCTGTTTGCCATTCTCCTGTTCGACGCCAGCGTCCTCGGCGCCGCTGCCGTCACCCTGTCGACCAGCTATGCCTTTGGCGACGTCTTTGGTCTTCGCCACTCTCTCCATCGTGGATTCAAGGAAGCCAAGCAGTTCTACCTGAGCTACATAGCCATGGTTGTCGCTGCCGCCGGCATCGTGCTGATACCGAAAGCCCCACTGGGCCTGATCACCACCAGCGTCCAGGCCCTGGCCGGTCTGCTGCTCCCGTCTGCCGCTGTCTTCCTGCTGCTGTTGTGCAACGACCGCGAGGTGCTCGGCCCGTGGGTCAACCCCAAGTGGCTCAATTTCCTGGCCTCGTTCATCATCGGCGTGTTGCTGGTCCTCTCGGGCACCCTCATGGCCACCACCCTCTTTCCCGGCATCGACGTCATCGACGTCTTCATCTACATCACCGCCGCCCTGGCGGCCGGCGGCGTCATCATCTCGATCGTGCTTCGCATCCTCGCTCGGCGACCCGGTCAAGCCGTGAAGACCCAGCCCCCGACCATGAGCGAATCAGAGAAGCTCTCGTGGAGGATGCCTCCTCTTGCGCTTCTCAAACCGGTCAAATGGTCGCCGGGCCTGCGCGTCGGCATGCTGTCGTTGCGGGCCTACCTGGTGGTCGCCGCGGTGCTCTTGGTGGTGAAGGCTGTCCAGCTCGGCGGGGGCTGATCGAACCGACTGACGCCGCCGATCGAACGGACCGATCGACGCCGATCGACGTCGATCGAACGGGCTGATCGGGCTGATCGAGTTGATCGAACGAGTCGGCGGGGCCGTTCGCGTTTCGAAACGGGGACGCCCTCGGTGCATCCAGCATCGGGGGCCGCCCCATCACACCAGACCGGTCAGCGCGTGGCCGAGGTCAGTGACGGTGCGTGCGGACGGGAAGCTGAGGTGTGGTTCCCGTTGAGCTAGGGAGTACTCCCTGTTCCATCGGCCACACCTCCCTTCATCACGGTCCAGCGGACCCAGCGTCCGTTCCTCTGATTGTACTCCCGGACCTCGGCGAAAGGGGGGCCGGGCCGTGGTGTTTGCGGCCTCTGCTGGCGGGTACTGTCGGTCCATGGACCTGACCTATCCGCCCGAAGCCGAGACATTCCGAGCCGAAATCCGCTCCTGGCTCGAGGAGAACCTCCCCGAGGGGTGGGGTAAGCCCGACTTCACCATGACCAGGGACGAGAAGAAGGCATTCAACCAGGAGTGGACGAAGAAGCTGTATGCCGGCGGCTGGATCTGTGCCTCCTGGCCGACTGAGTACGGCGGCAAGGGCCTGTCCCTTATGGAGTCCGTAGTGCTCAACGAGGAGTTCGCTCGGGTCGAAGCCCCGCTCCGTGCCGACTTCTTCGGCGACACGCTGGTGGGACCCACCATCCTTCAGTGGGGTACCGAAGCGCAGAAACAGCAATTCGTCCCCGGGATCCTCCACGGGAGCATCGCCTGGTGCCAGGGGTTCTCCGAACCCGACGCCGGAAGTGACCTGGCCTCTCTGAAGACTCGGGCCGTGCTCGACGGCGACGAGTGGGTCATCAGCGGGCAAAAGGTCTGGACCACCCAGGCCCAGTTCGCCGACTACATCTTCCTCCTGGCTCGGACCGACCCGGACGCGCCCAAGCATGCCGGGATCTCCTACCTCCTCGTCCCGATGAAACAGGAGGGAATCGAGGTCCGCCCCATCGAGCAGGTCGACGGCTCGGCTGACTTCAACGAGGTGTTCTTCGACAACGCCCGATGCCCGCGGGCCAACGTGGTGGGCGGCGAGAACAATGGGTGGAAGGTGGCCATGACCACCCTCGGGTTCGAGCGCGGCTCATCGGCTACCACCGGGCACCGGCGGTTCGCCCGGGAGCTCAACTCCATCATCGACGAGGCCAGAGCCCACGGGCGGGCCACCGATCCCCTGGTTCGTCAGCGCCTGGCCGCATCCTGGTCCAAGGTCAAGATCATGGAGATCAACGGCTTCCGTTCCCTCACCGATGCCCTGAACGGGACCCATCACATGGCCGCGTTGAGTGCCTGCAACAAGATGTTCTGGTCCGAGTACCACCAGGACGTGATGGAGCTGGCCCTGGACATCCTCGGCCTAGAGGGCCAGATCCTCACCGGCGACCCCGACGAGGACAGTGGCTCGCCGTTGAAGCGGGGTCGGAGCGACTACCCGGTCAGCGACCTCCAGGCCTCGTTCTTCTTCTCGAGGTCGGAGACCATCTGGGGGGGCACGGCGGAGATCCAGCGGAACATCGTCGGCGAGCGGGTGCTGGGCCTCCCCAAAGAGCCCAAGGCGGCATCCAAAGAGCCCAACGCGGCTTCGGCCGCCTGACCACGGCTCACCACGGATAACCGGCGCCTCGACAGCCTGAACCGCCTGGCGGTCGGGGCCGGGGAACGCCCAACAGCCTCAGGCCACCTCGACGGTGACCTCACCGTGGGTTTCGGCGTCCGGCGCCAACGCGTCGCTGGACGATGGGGTCGCCGCTGCAGCTTCTCCGGCTCGGTATCGCCACCTCAGGATGCCGGCCGACAAGAGGGTGGCGATGGCTCCCACGGCGATGGACACCCGCGGGTTAGTCCATTCGCTGATGGCCCCGATGAGGGGCCCGCCAATAGGGGTGCTGCCCAGGAAGGCCATGGAATACAAGGCCATGACCCGCCCCCGCATGGCCGGGGCGGCCTCCAGCTGAAGCTCGGCATTGGCCGTGGCGATGAAGGCGATGGACGCCGCACCCATGAACACGATGACCACTGCGGCGAAGGCCAGGCTCGGGGCCACGGCCACCACCGCCAGTAGAGCACCGAAGGTCAGGGCCACGCCCTGGAGGAGCTGAGGGGTGGGGCGACCACGGTGGGCCACGGTCAGCCCTCCGGCGATGGCTCCCACGCCCATGCACGACGTCAGGACCGCGTAGGAGCCGGCACCACCGTGGAAGGTCACGGTGGCCAGGAGGGCCAGGGTGACCTGGAAGTTGTAGGCAAAAATGCCGATCACGGCCATGGCAATCAGCGTGTTGCGGAGGGCCGGAGTGCGCCAGACGTAGCGGAAGCCGTCGCGCAGCTGGCCCTTGGCCCGTACCACGGGGGCGATCGAGTGGAGCTCGCTCGTCCGCATCATGGCCAGCGCCACCAGGACGGCCAGGAACGATGCCGCGTTGGCCAGGAAGCACACGCCCAATCCGACCAGTGTGATCACCACCCCGCCTATGGCCGGCCCCACGACACGCGAGGCGTTCATCACTACCGAGTTCAGGCTGACGGCGTTGGGCAGGTCTTCTTTCCCCACCATCTCGAACACGAACGTCTGGCGCGCCGGGTTGTCGAAGAGGTTCGTCACGCCGAGGAGGAAGGCGAGTAGGAAGACCTGCCACAGACGAATGGAATGGGTCTCCACCAGTATCCCGAGAGCCAGGGCAATAAGGCCGCCGCCTGCTTGGGTGAAGAACAGGAGCTTCCGCTTGTTCACCCGGTCGGCCACCAACCCACCCCACGGCCCGAAGAGGAGCATGGGCAAGAACTGCAGTCCAGTCACGAGGCCCAGATCGAACCCGCTACCGGTGAGGTGCAGAACTAACCAGGCCTGAGCCACCCGGTCCATCCACGTGCCCGAATTGGAGATGAGCTGGGCCGTGAAATACAGCCGGTAGTTCCGGACCCGGAGAGACTGGAAGGTGCGCCGCGCCGCGGTGCCCACCGCGCTCACGGCTGGTCCGGCGTGCTCACGGCTGGTCCGGCGTGCTCATGGTTCTCCCGCGTGCTCATCCTCCGCCAGCTCCAACAGGCGCTCAAGGAGCACGGTCAGCTCGGCCAGCGCCACCTGCTCCCCTTCGTCAAGCTGGCGCAGCTGCCGAGCCAGAAAGGCGTTCTTCAGCGACCGGTTTTGTTGCAGCACCTTGCGGCCCGATGTCAGGAGGGTCACCCGCGCCACCCGCCGGTCAGCCTCGTCCACCACCCGCTTCACGTAGCCCGCAGCCTCCAGATTTCCGACGATCCTGGTCATCGAGGGCGGCTGCACGGACTCGGTCAGGGCCAGCTCGCCCAACGTGGGCGCACCCAACCGGTTGATCGAGGCCAGGGCAGAGGTCTGAGAAGGGGTCAGTCCCCCCACGTTGTGCTGGCGCAGCCGCCGATGGAGCCGGGTGACGGCCATACGGAGCCGCGACGCCAGCTCGCCCTCAGACTCAGACTCAGACTCAGACTCAGACTCGGACTCGGACTCGTCGACACCTGCGGGCAGGCCGTCAGCCGGCGCAACCTCGTGGGACCCGCGGCGAGTCGCTGCCGGGTCGGTGGCTGATCGGTCGGCCGTTGTTTGTGTTGCTCCTGTTTGTCTTGCTCTTGTTTGTGTTGCTGCTGTTGCTGTTGTTTGTGTTGCTGTTATTTCTGCTGCTGTGGTTTCGGTTGCCATGGTTTCGGCCGCTCCTGCGCTATTCACCTTCTATTTTAGTTAGTTCTGCTAACTAATGCAACGGGAAACTGAAGGACCAGAGGAACCGAGCAGGCATACGATCAATTCCATGCTTCCCGACTACGCCGAACTCGATCAGGCCATCGGCAACGACTGGTACGCCCTCGATCCCAACCTGTCGCTTCTGCTCGATCGCTACCTCCCCGACCCGGCCGACCGCTCGTTCGCCGAGGAACACGTCTCCCGCTACGGGGACCT
>DASXMT010000219.1:0-3383 GCA_036495505.1 Acidimicrobiales bacterium
CTGCAGCCGGAGAAGCCGCTGCCGCCGTCACCGACCTGGCCATGAAGGTGTGCGGTGGAGCCGCGTTCCGTAAGGAACTGGGCATTGAACGCCGGTTTCGCGACGCCCGCGCCCTTCGAGTCATGGCCCCGACGTCGGATACCCTCATCGACTTCGTCGGGCGGGCCATCAACGGGCTTCCCCTGCTATGACCCGAGCCTTGCGACTCGGTGCCGTCGCCTACGACCCGAAGGTGGTGACCATCTGGGACGGATTCCGGGTGTGGCTGCGCCAGCGCGGTTTGGACTTCGACTATGTCCTGTACTCCAACTACGAGCGACAGGTGGAAGAGCTCGTTGCTGGGTCGATCGATGTGGCCTGGAACTCACCGCTCGCATGGGTCAGGACCCGGCGAATGGTGCCGTCGGCCAGATCGTTGGTGATGCGAGACACCGACCAGGATCTCGTGTCCGTGATCGTGGTCCGGGCTGATTCGCCGACCACCGATCTCCGTCAGCTCGAAGGCGCCACCGTGGGAGTGGGAGCAATCGACTCACCCCAGGCCACCCTTCTGCCCCTCGCATTGATCGGCGACACACCGATCACCGTGAGACGCTTCGACATCGGCGTCGGCCTTCACGGTGACCACATCGGCGGTGAGCGAGATGCGGCCAGGGCGCTTTCCGCCGGAGAGGTCGACGCCGCTTGCATGAGCGATTCCACCCACCTGATGCTGTCCAAGGAAGGCACCCTCCCGGCCGGATCCACGAGGATCCTCGCTCATACCCCACCGTACGATCACTGCAACATGACCGCGGCCGGCGAATCGCCGGAGTCCCTGGGTCAGTTCGTATCGCTGCTCTTGGAGATGGACTACGCCGATCCGTCGGTACGACCGCTCTTGGACCTCGAAGGCCTTACTCGATGGCTTCCCGGGCGAACCTTGGGATACGTCCAGCTCGAAGCGGCCGCCGATCGTTTCGGGTTCTACGATCAGGACGGGAAGGTGACGGTTGACGACTACGAACCATAGGGACGAGGCCCACATCGTCGATTTGGGCTCGCTCAGTCTCGACCGGGGCGGCCACCTCCTGATCGAACGGTCGCTGTCCCGGCTGGTACCGGGCCAGCGGCTGCGGGTCACGGGGACCGATCCATCCCTCGAAGTGCACGTTGCCGCTTGGGGACGTCAGCTGGGCCACCACATCGAGCGTCACCCATACCTGGTCCTGATCCGGGGCGACGCATCCGAGCGACGATGGGCCGATGCCCAACGAGCAGGAGTGAGCTCGGAGGTGTCGGGCCACGCACCGGCCACTTGGGGCCTGGCCGCCCGCGGGGCACTGGTCGAGAGCGGGGGTCCGCAATTGCCGGGTGTGGATCTTGACCGACGGGACATGGTCTGGACCGACCTGGCGCCCAAGTTGTACGCGCAGGCTGCAGCCAACCAATGGGATCCCGCAACTGCCGTCGACTGGACGCCGCCATCGCTCCCGCCGGAAATTGAAGCTGCTGTCGTGCAGACGATGACCTATCTGGTCGAGAACGAGCAGACCGCACTCTTGGTGTCTGCCCGATTCCTCGGTCGGGTGCATCCGCACTACCGGGAGATCAGCGGCTTCCTCGCCACCCAGACAGCCGACGAGGCTCGCCACGTCGAAGTGTTCAGCCGTCGTGCCGGCCTCTGCGGGCAACCTGTCGGGATCTCGGGGGCCGGAGGCCGTGCGTCGCTCCAGACGCTGCTCGACGAGCCGAACTGGGCCAACGCTTCCTTCCTGCTCTCGACGCTCGGTGAAGGTACCTTCCTCTCGCTGCTCTCGTTCCTCGAGACCTATGCGCCCGACCCGGTCACGGCCCGTATCGCCCACCTGGCCCTGGCCGATGAGGGTCGACACGTTGCCTTCTCCCTCGCCCATCTCGGTGAACATGTCACGGCGCGGCCGGAGCACCGCGACCAACTGCGGGCTGCCCTCGAGCGGCGCTACCACGCACTGGCCTCGACCTCCGGGTTGGCACCGGCAGTCCACGACAGCCTCGTGCTCCTTGCCGCTGGGTCGTGGGAACCACAGGCCATCCAGGCCGGCTGGGACGCGGTTCAGTCTCTCCAAGCCGACATGGAGGAAGGCCGGCGGCGGCGCCTGGTCCGCCTCGGGTTCACCGAATCCGAGGCCACCGAGCTGGCCCGCCTCCATACCAGGAACTTCATGTGAACGACCGGCATTGATTCACGCCGGGCATCGATCACACCAGCAATACCCCAGGCGCTCCAGCACGCACTTCCCCGACCTGCCACCAGCCGGCGTCGACCAAGCCCGGGCCGGCGGCCGGATCGACCGCGGCCAGCAAGCCCCCCGACGTCTGGGGATCGAGGACGATCGCCTGGAAGAGAGGGTCCGCGGTCGCGACCAGGTGTGAACCCAGGTACGTCTGGTTCCGGTCGTGGCCGCCGGTCCGTACCCCGCTGGCGGCGAGATCCCTGACCGACGGATAGAGCGGCAGCGCCGCGGCGTCGAACACGATCTCGACGCCGGAGCGCTCGGCCATCTCCCACCCGTGGCCGGCGAGGCCGAATCCGGTGACGTCGGTGACGGCACGGACGTACTCGTCTAGTAGGAGGCCCAATGTCTCGGCCGCGGTGCGGTTGAGCTTTCGCATCCCGGTGATCGCCACTTCCTTCGCCGTGGCGTCGGCTCCAGCCAGGGCGATACCGGTGCCGAGCGGCTTGGAGAGTAGGAGTAGATCGCCGGGTCGCGCCCCGGCCTTGCTCCACAGCCGATCGGGATGCACCAGGCCCTGGACGGCCAAGCCGAAGATCGGCTCCGCCGAGCGTATGGTGTGGCCCCCAGCGACCGAGCCCCCCGCATCCAACACCGTCGCCGCCGCGGCCTCGAAGATCTCCGCAATGACCTCGGTCGGCAGATCCTCCGGGAAGGCGGCAATGTTGAGCGCCATGATCACCCTGCCGCCCATGGCGAACACATCGCTGCAGGCGTTGGCGGCGGCGATGGCGCCGAAGTCGGCCGGGTCGTCCACCAGGGGCGGGAAGAAATCGGTGGTCGACACGACAGCCACATCGTCGCTGATCCGGTAGACGGCAGCGTCGTCGAACGGGGCCAGGCCGAGCAGCAAGGCCGGATCGGTTGTCCGCGCCAATTCGCCCACCAGTTGACCCAGCGGTGCACCGCCCCACTTGGCTGCGCACCCTCCACACGTCGTCCACTCGGTCAGTTTCAAGTTTCTGCTCCTAGACGGGGGCCGGCAACACGGCAATCGCCTCGCCGGCGGGTAACGCCGGTCGAGTCCAGATAGGTAAGCAGCGATACCACATACTTGCGGCTGCTGCCGAGGGCATCCCTGGCCTCCGAGACGGCGAACCCGTCCGGCTTGGCCTCGAGCATCCCTGC
>DASXMT010000220.1:0-18251 GCA_036495505.1 Acidimicrobiales bacterium
GCCCGAGCTGATCGACCGATTGCGACAGGTTGCCTCTGGTGCCGGCTGCACCACGTACATGGTGATGACGGCGGCATTCTTCGTTTTTCTCGCCCGTCTCAGCCAACAGACGGACCTGATCATTGGCTCCGGACTGGCCAACCGACGGCTGGCTGGCTCCGAGCCCCTCATCGGCATGTTCGTCAACACCGTGGCTCTTCGGGTCGACCTGGCCAACGACCCGACCATCGAGTCGGTCCTGGCTCGAGTCAAAGCGGCCTCGTTGGGCGCGCTCGCCCACCAGGAGCTGCCGTTCGACGAGGTGGTCCGGGCCCTGGCCCCCGATCGCCGGCCGGGCCACAACCCCTTCTACGACCATCTGTTCTCGTTCCACGACTCGCCGTTCCCGGAGCTGGACATCGATGATCTGACGCTGACCGTCCATGACGGGCTGAGCAACGGATCGTCCAAGGCCGACCTCAACGTCGTCGTCATCAACCGACGGGGGCGGGGCCATCGGGCCGGTCGGCCCGATGGCGAGGAGCTCTCGGTGGTGTGGGACTTCGCCACCGATATCTTCGACGAGTCGACCGGCGAGGCGATGTTCGCCATATACCTCCAGGTGCTCACACAACTGGTCGAACAGCCGACGGCGCGCCTTTCCGAGCTGACACTGACCACAGCAGCAGAGCGGGATCTCCTCGTTGCCGCCGGAGGAACGGCCCACTCCTACGAGCGGGACTCGACCATCGAAGCGGTGTTCGCCGATCGGGTACGCGAGCGACCCGACGCCGTTGCCGTGGTTGCCGACGGTCGGCTGCTCACGTACGCCGAGCTCGACTGCTGGTCGGACCGCCTGGCGGCCGAGTTGATCTCGGAGGGCGTGGGACCCGGGGCCTGCGTGGGGGTAGTCGACGACCGGTCGTTATCGATGATCGTGGCCCTGCTCGGCGTTCTGAAAGCCGGCGCCGCCTACGTCGGGATGGATCCCCACCTGCCCGAGGCCCGGCTGCGTCGCCTGCTGAGCGATGCCGCCATCGCCGTCGCGTGCACGGCGCCGGGGAGCGTCCCTGGCCTCGACGGTGCGCCCGTCACCATCCTGGAGGTCGACGTCGGGGTGGAGTCGGGAGATGACCCCGCTCCGCTGCCCCACCGGAAGGGTGATGCCCGCGCTCTGGCCTATGTGGCCTTCACCTCCGGCTCGAGCGGCGAGCCCAAAGGCGTCGAGGTGCCTCATCGAGGCGTGGTCCGGCTGGTTCGGGGAACCGACTACGTCGAGTTGGGCCCCGATGAGGTCGTGTTGGCCGCAGCCCCACTGGCCTTCGACGCCTCGACCTTCGAGATCTGGGGTGCGCTGCTCAACGGGGGGCGCTTGGTGGTGGCCCCGACCGGCGCGTTGTCAACAGCCGAGCTCGCCGACCTGCTTACCGCCCACGGCGTGACCACCGCGTGGCTGACGGCGGGGCTCTTCCATCAGATGGTCGACCATCAGCTGGGACCGCTCGCCTCGCTCCGACAGGTGCTTGCCGGTGGGGATGTGCTGTCGCCGTCACACGTCAACCGCCTGCTCGATGTGCTCGATGCCGGAGACGTGGTGGTGAACGGATACGGCCCCACCGAGGGCACCACGTTTACATGCTGCCATCGAATGGTGGCCGGTAGCCGTGTGGACGGGAGAGTGCCGATCGGGTCGCCCATCGCCAATACCTGGGTAGCCATCGTTGACCCTGCCGGCCAGCTGGTACCAAACGGGGTCGCCGGCGAGTTGTGGATCGGCGGCGACGGGGTGGCCCGAGGCTACGCCGGGCGTCCCGACCTCACGGCCGAGCAGTTCGTCCCCAATCCGTTCCCCGGGATACCGGGCGATCGCCTTTACCGTTCGGGAGACAGGGTACGGCGGCGGACGGACGGGCTCTTGGAGTTCCTCGGGCGCATCGACCGCCAGGCGAAGGTCCGGGGACATCGGGTCGAGCCGGCCGAGACCGAAGCGGTCCTGCTCGATCATCCAGACATCGGCCAGGCCCACGTGGTCACAGCCGACTTCGGGCCGGACGACAAACGGCTGGTGGCCTACCTCGTCCCGACCCGGAGTGCGAAGACGGGAGCGACCGACCAGGTGCCTGAGGGCGATGGCCCCGTCAGCGCGCCAATCGGCGACACCGAGCTGAACGAGTTCCTCAGGTCGGTACTGCCGTCTTACCTGGTGCCGACCGCCTCCGTGTGGCTCCCGCGCCTGCCGCTGCTACCCAATGGAAAGATCGATTCCGAGCGGCTCCCACCACTGCCGTCCACGTGGTTCCCCGACGATCCCTGCACTCCCGGCATCACCCCTGAGGGGACTCAGGCACGACCGGTCGCCGGAGCCAGCCGCCTCGAGAACAGCCTGATCGCCGTCTGGCAGGAGGTGACCGGCGTACGCCAGATCGGGCTCCACGACGACTTCTTCGAGGTGGGCGGGCATTCCCTGCTTGCCGTGGAGCTGTTTGCCGCCATCGAGCGTACGACCGGAGCCCGGCTTCCGCTGGCCACCATCTTCGAGGCGCCGACGGTGGCGCAGCTGGCCCGGTTGATGCGCTCTGACGGGTGGGACGCTCGCACGGGGTCGCTGGTCCCGTTGAGCACCACCGGGTCCCGGCCACCGTTCTTTGCCGTCACCGCCGGCGACGGGAACGTGGTTGGGTACGGCCCTCTGGCCCGACGGTTGGGCCCCGACCAGCCCTTCTACGTGCTCCAGCCGTTCGGGCTCGACAGTGCGGCGCCGTTGCACAGGACCGTCCAGGCCATGGCTCGGCACTACGTGCGCCAGATCCGCAGGGTGCAGCCCCACGGCCCGTACCTCTTGGGTGGAAGGTGCTTCGGCTCGCTGGTCGCCTACGAAGTGGCGATCCGGCTGGAGGCTGCGGGTGAACGGGTGGCGTTGCTCGCCTCCATCGACTCGGTGGGTCCGCTGTGGCGGACCCGCACCTTGGCCAACGGCACGGTGTACGACCCGGTGATGAACGTGGCCCGGGTCCATGCCGCTGACGACGGCCTCGACCTGGGCGACGTCTTCTCCGACCCCACGGTGGCCGACGAGTTCGTCGCCTGGCTGGGTGAACCGGTCACGGAGCACGGCGGCGTGATCATCAACCGCTACGTGTACGCCGCCTATCTGTCGCGCCCTGATCTGCAGGACGCCTTCCCGCTCGGCGAGCGTGTAGACGGGTGGGCCGGGCATGCCGGACTGGCCCATTGGGCATGGCAGGGAGGCCGAGCGGAGATGGGTATGCAGACCATGCTCCTCCCACCGCCGTCGGACGAGGCCCGGCGCGCCCGCCCGAGCGTTGACCCCCGGTTGCAGACGCGGCGCCGGCATGCCGCCGACCGGGTGCTCGACTGGTTGAACGCCGCCACCCGGGGCTCCATTGCCCCGCTGGCCGCGCGCCGGGGAGCGGACGTCTTGAGGATCGCCAGCGAGAACGTGGCTCGGTACCGGGCGGGACCGCTGGCCGCCACGGTCGTCGTGATCCGGCCGGAGGTAGACGGCGACGACCTCCAACGGGCGCAGCTGGCGCGCTGGTACGGGCTCGAGGTGGGTGGAGTTGACCAACGCGTCGTGGCCGGTTCCCACCACGGCATGCTCCGGGAGCCGGCGGTGGCGTCGCTGGCCGAGTGCCTTGACCAGTGCATCCTGGCTGGGCTGGAGGCGACTGGCTCTGGTGGCAGCCGGCTGGACTAGTCCCGATGCCCGCACGGCACCGTCGCTCGTTCCCGGGCGGCTCCACCTGTGGCGTGTCGATCTCGACGGGCCCGACGCCCGTACGGTGGCGACCACCGGTGGCCACGATCTGTCGGTCGAGGAGCGCAAACGGGTCGCCCGCTTCCGGTCGCCGGAGGACGCCCGACGATGGGCGGTGTCGCGTGTCGCGCTGCGGCGGATCCTCGCCCGCTACCTGGACGAGGAGCCCGCAGCCCTCGTCTTCGAGCTCGGACCTCATGACAAGCCAGGCCTCGCCGGTCCGACGGGTCGGGACCTGAGGTTCAACCTGTCGCACTCCGCGGCCGTTGCCCTGGTGGCTGTCTCGGTCGGTCATCCTGTGGGGGTCGATGTCGAAAGGATCCGGAACGACCTCGACGTCCTGGCACTGGCGCAACGGGCCCTCCCGGCCCGGGCGGTCGAGGAGCTCGTGTCGGCCCCCCTGAGCGTCCGGACCCGGGCGTTCTTCCGTCTGTGGGTGCGCCACGAGGCCTCGGTCAAGTGCCTGGGTACCGGGCTCGGGACCGAGTCGGTGGATGACGACGCGGCCGGCCCGGCGGTCGAGGATGTCGCCTTGGGGATCGGCTATGCGGGCGCGCTGGCCGTCGGCGCCGGTGGCCACGGGCCGCGGGCTGAGGGGTGGGACCCTGCTCGGGTCAGCTACTGGGAATGGGCCGCAGGCTGATGTGGTCTGCTCGCTGTCTGTCTCGCCCTTCGTGTCTCGCCCTTCGTGTCTCGCCCGTCGTCTCAGGATCGGCTGAGGATCACCGCATCAAGGCCGTGCCCGATGGGCAGGGAGACTCGAGGGCCGTTGAACCGGGCCAGCTGCGCGGGCCGCAGTCTCGCTTCGGCACTCGACCGGTTGAGAACCCCGACTCGGCCGGTCTCGCTCGCCGGCCGCCCCGAGGACCGGGACACTTGCAGGACGACCACGGGACAGCTGGCAATGGCCGACCCGAGCTGCGCGGCCGTGAGGTTGGGCACGTAGCTGTAGTCGACGTATCGCAGCGGAAGGCCCGCCACTTCGGAGACGAAGCCGAGGGTGTTTCCGTTCACCACCTGCTGGCTGGTCAGCAAACACACGGTCAGGGTCCCACCGGGGGCGAGGCGCTGACGTGCTCGTGCCAGCTGGTCGACGATGGGATTGGCGTAGTCGGGGAGGCCGGGGCGATAGGTATAGGCCAGCGATGACCCGTCGAAGGGCACTGCGATCGAGAACAACCTGTTGCCGACGCTGACCGTTGCCTTGCCGGCAGGAGGGAACGAGCTCGAATAGCTCACGAACTGGAGCGCGAGGGCGGCGGTCGCCGCCACCAGGAGAATGCGCCCGATGAGCGACCGCGAGATCGAGCCCAGCGCGCCGGCGGTGAGCACCCCGAAACCCACCACGCCCGGAGCGAGGTACCGGACGTCCTGATTGTGCGACACGGCCAGCGCCAGGAATCCTGTGGCGAACCAGAGGACAGGAATCCCGATGCGCGCCAGCATGGTCCGGTCAACACCGCGGTGGAGCCGGTGGACGGCCACCGCCCCGGCTACCAGCGCCGTGGCCGCGAGTATGGCACCGATCGCCCAATCGATGGTGTGGGAAACGAATGCGGCGAAGGCGCGGAAGGAAAGCGGGTTGCTGGTAGTGCCGATGGCCAGAGCCCCCCCGGTGGCCGAGTGGAGGTAATCGAGCGACGGGCCCAGGTTCACCACGTACCACGTAAGCGCCACCGCCACCGCAGTCAGTACCGCCCAGGCCAAGTTTGCCGCTTGACGACGGAGGTGCAGTCGGGCAGGTGCGAGGAGGCAGCAGAGGATGGGGGGAATGAGGATGCCCGGCGCCGTCATCTTCGTCAACGCAGCCAGCCCCACAGACAGGCCACAGGCGATGGCCCACCGGCGATTCTGAAAGCCGTCGGAGAGCACAGCAGCCATGACGGACATGGTTGACAGGAACACGAGGAGGATGTCCACCAACGGTGTACGACTGAGCCCGTAGATGATGGGGCATCCGGCCACCAGCAGCGCGGCGGGGAACGCTGCCCGCTGGCCGAACAAGCGGCCCGCAGTAACGGCGGCGCCCAGCGCGGTCCCCAGCAACAGAGCGGTATTGACGACGAGAGCGGCGCGGACCCCTGGATCGATCGCCTCGGTCGGGCTGATGAGCAGCATGTAGAGCGGTGGGTACGCCGGGTTTGCGTGGTACAGCGCCGAGACCCAGTTGCCGAGGCCCCCGGTATCGAAGGCATGCCGCCACGTAAACGCGATGTGCAGGTAGTTCGCCTCGTCCCAGGGCGGTGACTGGTGGTCGGAGTGGATCCACCAGCCGTTGCCGGCGGCGGCCGCCGCCAGGGTCGTCCACACGCCCCACCGGGTCGCGGTCGACCAACGTGCCGGCGACCGGCGGGCGGGACGTGGTTGGACGGCGGGAAAGGCAGGCGATTCGGAGGCAGGCTCCGTCGCTTCTGGAGCCGGAGCGGTCAGTGGATCACTGATGGCTCGACTGGCCATCGCTTCTCAGCCTGGTCGGTGAGTCGGTGTGGTGCGACCAATGCCGTCGCACAAGGCCACAGGAGTAGCCCCAGTCATCTCGCCTCGATGCCGAAGGAGGCGTGGGCCGGCGAGCGGCGTCTGCTATCGGACAGGATGCCGGAGGGCACGACCGTCGGATCGTCGAGCAGGCCGCGGAGGAGAGCGACGACGTCGGCGGCATAGCCCGACGCGTCGTAATGCTCGAGGATGTGGAGTCGGCCAGCCTTCCCGGCTGCGGTGCGGTCCTCCACAGACATGGCGAGCACCCGGCGGAGGGCATCAGTGGCAGCCACCAGGTCGCTCGGTTCGAACAGGAAGCCGTTCTCACCATCGGTGATGAGCTCGCCGAGCCCGAAGACCGCGGTAGCCAGCACGGGCACGCCAAAGCACATGGCCTCCAGAACCGAACGGGGCAGGGATTCCATGTCCGAAGCGCTCACCAGCACATCCGCCGCCCGATACCAGGCATAGGTGTCGGCCACCACCGGAACCACCATGGTCTGCCCCTCTAGGCCCACACGCTTGATGTACCGCTTCAACTCCTGGGCATAGGGGCTCCCCGTCGCTCCGACGAAGACCAGCATCCAGTCAGGATGGTCCGGGGCCACGAGGGCGAAGGCTTCGAGCAGCCGAGTCTGCGCTTTGCGCGGCTCCGTCGTGCCCATGACCAACAGCACGTTGCGGTCGGAGGGGAGCCGGCCCAACGAGCGGGCGGCGGTGCGGCTCACCCGTGTCGAGTAGCGCTCTATCGCCTCGGTGTCGATGCCGTACGGAATGACCACTGTCCGATCTGGACCGGCGACCGGTGCGTAGAGCCGCCTCGTGGCCTCCGCTTCGAACACGAGGGCCGAACTGGCCTTCAGAGCCCGCTCGAACGACCAGCGGACGGCGGGATCACCGTGGCCTGCGGGATCGACCTGTGCCCAGTACGCGGACGGGGGCAGACTCTCGTGAATGGCCCACACGGTAGGGAGCCCCAGGCGCGTGGAGACGTCGGCCCCGATCCACGAGATGACGGTGTTGACCAGGGCCACATTGTGACCCCCTGCGGCCACCAGCATCGACAGCTCCACGAGCCGGCTCTCGAAGCACGTCGCGTCGTCGACCGGCGGGACCGTTGTCACGTGCACGGTCACGCCATTCTCTTCGAGGAGGCCGCGGAGGGGACCGTCGGCCAGGGAGATCACGGTGCACGGGAAGCTGGTGCCGGCGCCCGATCGGACCAGCAGCTCGGAGAGCCACAGCTGCGCCCCGCCCAGACCGAGCTGGTGGGTGAACACAACCAGATTGAGGTCCGTGGTGGTGTGACTGTCGACCTCGGCGAGCAACGCCCAGAGGCGGTCCTGCAACAACTCGTCCCGTCCGGACCCGGGCTGCGGTGAGTGCGCCGGCGCCACCGAAGCCGTGCGCTCTAAGACGACCTGTTCCTTCCCTTCGACCGTCCGGGCGACGACCTGGATCGTTGCCGGCGATGCCAACGACGGCAGGTCTGCCAGGTCGACCAGATGCTCGAATCCGGAGATGGGCGCGTGCGGGACCGGGAACAGATCCGTGACCTCAGGCCGCTCCATCCCGAGCCGGGCCCGGCCGGCGTGATGACCGTCGACCACGATGTCCACGCTGGCGGTCGGCGCCGTCGGGTTCAGCAACCAACCGGCGACCTTCACGACGTCTGGACCGATCGGGCCACCGGCCACCGGAAGATCGAGCGATCCCACGAACTCGTCCCGTGGGCTCGGCCGGTCGGCGGCCCTGACCGTGTCGCTCAGCCTGAGGGCGGTCGAACCGAGCCTGACCGGCGGGACGCCCGCCTCGGGCCACACCGTCACGACCAGGTCCACGGCGTCCTGGTCGACGATCCAGCTGAGGTCGGCGATCATGCACCACCCTGCCTTGGCCAGGTTCGGATCACCCAGGGCCCGTCCCACGTCCCGGCGGTCATCGGTGCCCGTCACCGCCTGACCGACCAGGAGGCCATTGACGTGGGCCTCGACCGCCAGCGCCGGTCGGTCGCCCCAGACGCACCACCCCTGCAGCGTGATCCGGCCACGGTCCACCGTCGATCCCGACGCCGGCTTGTCGACGTTGCCCCTGAGATTGGCTCTGATCGTCAGCCTGGACCGGATGTCGGGTGCAGGACGCAAACGCCGCCCCGTCGGTCGCAACCATGGCGGCATCCAGCTCGCGACGGCTGACCACGCCGGCGACCAGGATCGTTGCCGGTTCACGCCGGCTCTTGCTCGGTCGACTCGGATTGCCAGGACAGGAGTTGATCCCACATCTGGGCGGTGCCAGTCTCGATATCCCGGGGCTCCCATTCGAGCTGCTGGTTGAGCCGCGTCAGGTCGAGGATGATGGACCGCACGTCGAAACTGCGCTGCGGTGACCAGCGGACCCGGATGGCGGAGTCGGTCACCCGTTCGACCACGTCGATCAAGTGGCGGATGGACAGACCAGTACCGCTGCCGACGTTGATCACGTGAGGCTCGCCCAGGGTCGGTTGCAAGCGGGCAACGGCCCTGGCTACATCGGCCACGTGGACGTAGTCACGTACGGAGCGCCCGTCCCCGAAGATGCTGACCTCGCTCCCGGTCAGGGCCGCATCCAGCAGCACAGCCAAGATCCCTTGCCCATCTTCTGCCGACTGCAATGGCCCGTAAGCGTTGCCGATCCGAAGGATGCGCACCGGAATTCGATAGGCCGAGCCGTACTCGATGACGTTTTCCTCGCCCAGCAATTTAGTGATCCCGTAGGCCGAGACGGGATCACAGCCACTCGATTCCGTGGCCGGCAGGATCTCAGGGTTTCCGTACACGGTGCCACCCGAGGACAGGTACGTCAGGCCAACGCCCCGGCGCTCACGCAAGGCTTCGAGGACGGTGATCAGCGTCGGGACGGTCTGGGCGATCGAACCGTCGGGGTCGAGGTCTGCCGAGGGTGGGGGACAGCTGGCGGCGTACACCACCCAATCGACGTCCATGAGGGCCCGGGACAACACGGTGGGGTCACCGGCCGAGCCTACGAACAGGTCGGTCTGGCCCAACCACGGCCGTCGCCAGTCCGAGGGAGGGTTTCGGGCCATCACGCCGACCGAGGCGCCATCGCCCAGCAGCTCGAAGACGACCTCTGAACCTATGAAACCGGTTCCGCCGATGACCAGTACCCGTCCGGGGCCACGAGGCGAGCGGGCGGCGTGAGGTGTTCCTCGAATGGCTCTGGCAGGAAGGTGATCCTCCTGTGTCATGGATCTCCCTCGCAGGCAACCCCGAAAGAATAGGGGAAAGTGGCGGGAACCGCAGTGAAGCTCCAGGCGTGGCCTGTGGATCGGGTCCGGATGGACGATCGCCCAGGCCCCCTCGTCCCGCCTACCGGGGGTATGGCCCGCCTGGGCGCCTGCCCGGGGGTATGGCCCGCCTGCCCGGGGGTATGGCCCGACGTCGGGACGCATACCCTGGATTGATCATGTGCGGTCGCATCGCCCTCTACTCGGAACCAGAGCGTTTGTCGCGTGTCTTCGAGGCTGCGCTGGCCGCCGGCGTCGACTCCGGCGATCCACCCCGGTTCAACGTCGGCCCCACCACCGAGATCTTCGGCATCGTCGACGGCGGGAGTCCGCCCGATACGGCCGGATCCCGACAGCGCGTCCTCGACCGGTTCCGCTGGGGCCTGATTCCCTCGTGGTCGAAGGACGCCACGTCGGGAGGCCGGTTGTTCAATGCTCGGGCCGAGTCTGTGTCGTCGAAGGCCTCCTTCCGGGAGGCGTTCCGCTCCCGCCGCGCCGTCATTCCCGCCGACGGGTTCTTCGAGTGGCACAAAGGACCAGGAGGGCGGAGCCAACCCCATTTCTTTTCCCGGGCTGACGGTCAGCCGTTGGCCTTGGCCGGACTGTGGGAGGTGTGGCGTGACCCGATCGGCGATGACGACCGGTCGGCGTGGATCACCTCATGCGCCATTATCACCACCACTGCCGGCCCCGACGTCGCCCCTGTGCACGAGCGCATGCCGGTGATCCTCGAGCCGGAGGCGATCGATGCGTGGCTCGATCCGACCGAGGACGCCGAGTTGCTCGAGGCCCTGATGCAACCGGCTCCGGCCGGCACGCTGGTCCATCATCCCGTCGACCGGCGGGTTGGGAACGTGGCCAACGACGAGCCGGGCCTGATTGCCCCGGTCGATGTCGATGAGGAAGAAGTGGTGCCCGTACCGGTCACCACGCCGACGCTGTTCGACTGACAGCGACCAGCCCGGCTGACAGCTACTGGTTCGATTGAGAACTACCACCCGCCATGGTTCGGCTGAAGTGCTACCCACCGCCACCGGGCCTCGTGTGGCCTGCCGTCGGGCCTCAGGCTTCGTCTTCGGTGAATTCCTCGTCTTCGACGAGGTAGACCGCCGTGCGCTTCATGAGGCGGGCCTTGCGATTGGCGGCCTGGTTCTTGTGGATGACGCCCTTGGCCGCAGCCTTGTCGATCCGCTTGATGGCCAGCCGGAGGGCGTCGTAGCTGTCCTCAGCGCCCGTTTCGGCAGCGATGATGGCCCGCTTGGTCCGGGTCCGCAGCTCCGAACGGACCGCCTTGTTGCGGGCGCGGAGCTTCTCGTTCTGACGATTGCGCTTGATCTGGCTAGCGATGTTTGCCACGGCTGTTCCTTGTCGTGCTCGAGAAATCGGTCCCGGCGACGCCCACCTGGGCAACCCGGGTCACTCAGGAAAAGTCGGCCGACGAACCCAGGGGACGTCCGGCCACGAGAGTGCTGGTGAAGACAGTGCAGGTTAGCAGGACGGGGGCGATCGCTCCCACCGGCCGGCGGCCGCCAGCATCCTGCCTGGGCACCGGCCGCCCGACGGTACGCTGGGCGGCCCGTGCTTCCCGTCGATCGAATCCGCAATTTCTCCATCATCAGCCATGTCGACCACGGCAAGTCGACGCTATCCGACCGCATCCTTGAGCTGACCGGCGCCGTCGACCCCCGGCTGATGCGCGAGCAATACCTCGACTCGATGGACATCGAGCGGGAGCGGGGCATCACCATCAAGGCGCAGAACGTACGCGTCGGCTGGAAGGACCACACCCTTCACCTCATCGACACCCCAGGCCACGTGGACTTCGGCTACGAGGTGAGCCGGTCGCTGGCCGCCTGCGAGGGTGCTGTCCTGCTGGTCGACGCCTCCCAGGGCATCCAAGCCCAGACGCTGGCCAACTGCTACCAGGCCATCGAGCACAACCTGGAGATCGTGGCCGTGCTCAACAAGATCGACCTGCCCGCCGCCGATCCCGAGCGCTGCGCGGCCGAGATCGAGCAGGTCCTCGGTCTGGATGCCTCTCAGATCCTCCACATCTCGGCCAAGACGGGTGAGGGCGTACCCGATCTCCTCGATGCCATCGTGGAGCGCATCCCTCCGCCCACGGGCGATGTCGATGCTCCGTTGCAGGCCCTCATCTTCGACTCGGCTTACGACCAGTACCGCGGGGTGGTCAGCTCCATCCGTGTCATGCAGGGGATGCTGGTCAAGTCGGCCAAGCTCCGGTTCATCCACGCCGGGGAGAACCATGAGATCGAAGAGATCGGTGTGCGCACCCCGGTGACGGTACCCGTGGACGAGCTCGGCCCCGGCGAGGTGGGTTACCTGGTGGCCGGGATCAAGGACGTCGGCGGCGCCCGCTCGGGGGAGACCATCACCACGGCCGCCCACCCGGCCACCGAGGCGCTGGCCGGCTACCGGGACCCCAAGCCCATGGTGTTCTGCGGGCTGTTCCCCATCGACGGCGACGAGCTTCCCGACCTGAGGGACGCACTGGAGAAGCTCCGGTTGAACGACGCCAGCTTCACCTACGAGCCCGAGTCCTCCCGGGCCCTCGGGTTCGGCTTCCGCTGCGGGTTCCTCGGCCTGTTGCACATGGAGATCGTCCGCGAGCGTCTCGAGCGCGAGTTCAACCTCTCGCTCATCGCCACCGCACCCTCGGTGGCCTACCAGGCCTACCTCACCGATGGCACCAGGGTGGACGTGGACAACCCGAGCGAGCTGCCGGAGCCGACCCACCTCGATCATGTCGACGAGCCCATGTTGCGGGCCACCATCCTCACCCCCGCCGAGTACACGGGGACGGTCATGGAGCTGTGCCAGAACCGCCGGGCCGAGATGGTGCGGATGGAATACCTCTCGCCCGAGCGGCTGGAGTTCATCTACACCATCCCCTTGGGCGAAGTGGTGGTGAACTTCTTCGACCAGCTGAAGAGCCGGACGAAGGGGTACGCCAGCCTCGACTACGAGCCCGACGGGTACGCCACCGCCGACCTGGTCAAGGTGGACCTCCTGATCAACCACGTCCCCGTGGACGCCTTCTCCACCATCGTGCACAAGAGCCAGGCCGATTTCTACGGTCGCCGGATGACCGAGAAGCTCCGCGAGCTGATTCCCCGGCAGATGTTCGACGTGCCCATCCAAGCGGCCATCGGTGGTCGGGTGCTGGCCCGCGAGACGGTCAAGGCCCGGCGCAAGGACGTGCTGGCCAAGTGCTACGGAGGCGACATCAGCCGGAAGCGCAAGCTGCTCGAGAAGCAAAAAGAGGGCAAGAAGAAGATGAAGAACATCGGTCGGGTGGAGGTCCCCCAAGAGGCATTCGTCTCCGCCCTTCGCCTCGACGACTGACTCACGCCGCACCCTTGACGCCGTACCCTTGACCATGAGCTCATCGATCGGGCCGGCCCTGTCGTGGAGTACCCGGGTCGAGGAGGCCGACTGGATCGCCGAGCGCCTCCTGGCACCCGATGAGCGTGTGGTGGCTTCCATCGTGCCCGGCGACTTCGACGCCTACGTTCGGCTGCTCCACCCGATCGGGACGGGCCCGAACGCCCGCAGCATCCCCGTCCGGTGGTCCGAGGTGGCCGCCTGGAGCGGGCGGACCTTGGATCGTGACAGCCAGTTCCACGCCATCGCCGTGTCCCTGGACGAGGCCGAGCAGCTACCGCCGTGGCACGGGGCGAGGCCCCGCCATGGGAGCCTGGAACCCGATGACGCCCGCGCCCTGATCGACGTGCTCGGTCGGCACACCAGCACGCCGAGCCGGTGCTGGTTCTGCATCTGGGACGGCTACGGGTGGGGGGACGAGGCGTCCCTGGCGCACCGGGCCGGGCTCGCCGGCCGGTTGGCGGACCCTCCCATTCCCGCTGAGGTCCGCGCCGGGCCGCGGGTACGGCTCCCGTGGCGCGACTACTACCTCTACTCGGGCCCGCTCGACGCCGCGCTGGCCTTCGTCGACAGCGAAGGGCAGACTCCGAACCTGTTTTGGCCCGACGATCGAGCCTGGTGTGTGGCCTCGGAGATCGATCTGTCCTCGACCTACGTGGCCGGTTCGCGTCGGCTGGCCGCTGAACTGGAGGAGGACCATCGGATCGAAGCGATCGCCGTCGAGCCCACCGACTCCTCGTGCCGGGTGGCTCCATGGGTGGTGGAGCTGGTTGAAACCTCGGTCGACACGCTCATCTTGAGGCGGCGGATGGCCGTCGACACCTCGGTCGGGTTCATCTACGCGTCGCTGGCCCACAGCCGGTTCCGGCGGCGCGGCACCGGAACGTTCGCCATCGCCACGGCCCGCGCCAATGGGACCATGGTGAATCGCCAGAAGGCCGTTCGAATCGGCCGAGACGATGATCTGCGAGGTGCATTGGTGCCTGCACTGACTCGGGCCGTCATCGAACTCGTCGGCGATTAGAGCCGACTCCCATCCCCTCGTTCGGTTCTCTGTCGCTTCCCCGGATTCGCCCCGCTTCGGAATCGCCCCGCTTCAGAATCGCCCAGCTCCGATCCGCCCAGCTCCGAATAGCCTCTGTGTTGCATCTCGATGTTATCTACCACTTCTGAGTGAGTAATACACCCTCCTGTCAAGCTCTCTCTGTGGCAAAAACGGACCAACGCAACAGGCGAAAGGGCAGTCGAGGGCCGACCGGCGGCACCTCGGCGACTGAGGTGTCTGCCGATTCCCTGAGCGAGGCCATCGCACTGCTCGAGTCCTTCGTCGCCGACTTTGAGCCTGGTTGCTACTCCGGTGACCATGCCGCCGTTCTGGTGGAGCGGTTCTCTTTGGGTGAGCACCTCTGTGCCACGGGCAAGGCGTTGGCGGCCAAGCGGGCCGCCGAGACCGAGCTCCATCGAAGAGACGGTCATCGCAGCGCCGCGGAGTGGCTGGCCAGAACGACCGGGGAGTCCCTCGGGCACGCAGCGGGGTCGCTGCAGCTGGCCGACCAGATGGAAGACCACCCCGGCCTCGGAGACGCCCTGCGCTCGGGAGAGCTCTCCCACGCCCGGGCGCACAAGGTGGCCGACGTGTTGAAGCTCGATCCCAACAGCGAGGACGAGCTGGTCGAAGCGGCGAAGAACAAAGGCGAGACCAACCGTCAGCTGGCCGACCGGTGCCTCAGGGCCAAGGCCAAGGCCCGATCGGCCGAGGACTCGAGGGCCCACTACGAGGGCATCCGAAAGGCTCGCTACCTCACCCACTACACCGACCGAGACGGTGCCTTTCGCTTGGAGGGCCTGTTCACCCCCGATGCCGGGGCCAAGGTGCTGGCTGCTCTCAAGCCCACCCGCACGGTCATCTTCGACGAGGCCAGGAGGCTGGGGCTGAGAGAGCGACCCGAGGCCTACGAGGCCGATGCCCTGGTCGCCCTGCTCACCGGACAGCGCCAGCCGCTCTCGCCTGTGGATGGGAGTGCTGCCCACGACGGCGGGACCGCTCAGGCCGCTCCCGTCCAGGGTCGTACCAAAAACGACGATCGGGCTGGCTCTGATCAGGCCGGCTCTGGCTCCGAACCGGTCGGCTCCGAACGGGACAGGACCGAGTGCCGGCCGACCCCGGTTCCCCCGCCGGCCAGCGTGCACCTCCGGGTGGACCTCGCCGCTCTCCGTCGTGGCTCCATCCAAGACGGCGAATGCTGTGAGATACCCGGCGTTGGTCCCGTGCCCATCGAGACGGCACGGTCAGTGCTGGGCGACGCCATCGTGCAGCTCGTCATCACCAAGGGCAAAGACATTGCCACCGTCTGCAACCTGGGGCGCTCTGTTCCCGTACCGGTCCAGACCGCGTTGAACGAGCGAGATCTGACTTGCGTTGTTCCCGGCTGCGACGTGCGAGACGGCTTGGAGACCGACCACCGGATCATCCCCTTTATCGATGACGGCGAGACGGCTCTATGGAACCTCTCCAAAATTTGCCATTGGCATCACTACCTGAAGACCTGGAAGGGCTTCCGGATCGAAGGGGGACCAGGGGAGTGGCGGTGGATCCCACCCGAGAAGCCATTGTCGGACCACCCCGACGATCCCGATGACGGTGGCGACGACGATCGGCTGTTCCAGCTGGAGTGAGGCGGCGCTTCGAGATCTTTTAAGAACCTCGGTCGGAGAATCAGTTACGAAATCATGCCTCGCGCCAACAGCGACTCGGCGATCTGCACGGCGGTCAGCGCCGCCCCCTTGCGCAGGTTGTCCCCGCACAAGAACAGGGCCAGAGCATTGGGGGCGCCGAGATCACGTCGGATCCGCCCGACCAGGGTCGGGTCGGTGCCAGCAGCCCGCAGCGGCATAGGCATGTCGGACAGCTCGACCCCCGGTGCGTCGTCGAGCAGCTCGGTGGCGCGTTCCGGGGTGAGCTCCGAGGCGAACTCAGCGTTGATGGCCATCGAATGCCCGGTGAACACGGGAACCCGCACACAGGTACAGGTCACGGCCAGGTCGCCGATGTCCAGGATCTTTCGGCTCTCGTTGCGGAACTTCTGTTCCTCGTCGCTCTCGGCCGAACCATCGTCGACCACGCGTCCCGCCAGGGGGATCACGTTATGGGCGATGGGCGCCGGGAACGTCGACGGAGCCGGGAATTCCACCGCCGCGCCGTCGAAGGTGAGCTCAGTAGCGCGATCCACCGACTTGGTCAGCTGCTCGCCCAACTCGGCCACCCCGGAGAGCCCCGCACCAGACACGGCCTGATAGGTGGAGACCACCAGGCGACGGAGGCGGGAGGCATCGTGCAGGGGCTTCAGCACCGGCATGGCCACCATCGTCGTGCAGTTGGGGTTGGCCACGATTCCCTTGGGGATCGAGCTCAGGGCGTCACCGTTGACCTCGGGCACGACTAGCGGCACCTCGGGGTCCATGCGCCAAGCCGACGAGTTGTCGATGACGATGACCCCGGCTGCCGCCACCCGGGGGGCCAGGGTGCGGGATGCGGTCGCGCCACTCGAGAACAGCGCTACGTCCATCCCGGCGAAGTCAGCGGTAGCTGCGTCTTCGACCGGGATGTCAACACCTTGGAAGGAGAGGAGGCGACCCGCCGACCGAGAGGAGGCGAAAAACCGAACTTCATCCAGAGGAACATTGCGTTCCTGGAGGATCGATCGCATGACTGACCCGACCTGGCCGGTGGCCCCGACGACGGCTACTCGCATCCCCTCATCCTACGAGAAAGGCCCGTGCGCCCTGGCGCGCCGACGGCTCGCACGGAGCCTGGGGCTGTTTGGCCGGAGCCATACCCGAGTCGGGGATGGGTGAGTCGGCGATGGGGCAGGGCACGATGGGTGAGGCTCCACCGGTGAGGCTTACCCGAGCTCGAAGGCGGCATGTAGCGCACGCACCGCGTCTTCGACCACCTCGGATCGGACCATGCACGAGATCCTGATCGACGACGTGGAGATCATCTCGATGTTGATGTTGTGAGCGGCCAGCGTCTCGAAGGTGAGGGCGGTCACTCCAGGATGGGTCTTCATTCCGGCACCAATCAGCGACACGCGGGCCACGTCCGCGTCGGTGATCACCCCGGTGGCCTCCAGCTCGGGGACCAGGTTCTCCGCCACCTGGGTGCTGACGGCCAAGTCGTACGTCGGGACGGTGAAGGAGATGTCGGTCGTGCCGTGGAGTGAGGTGTTCTGCACGATCATGTCCACGTTCACCGATCGTTCGGCCAGACCCCGGAACAGGCGGGCGGCCAAGCCCGGGCGGTCGGGAACACCGGTCACCGTGACCTTGGCCTCGGCCAACTCGTGGGTCACGGCGGTGACAATTGCCTGTTCCATGGATTCATCCTCCTCGTCGACCCAGGTGCCCGGCTCCCAGGTGAAGCTAGATCGCACGTGCAGGGGCACATGGTGGTTGCGGGCGAACTCGACCGAGCGCAACGCCAGCACCCGGCCACCGGTGGCGGCGATCTCGAGCATTTCCTCATAGCTGATCCGGGGCAGCTTGCGCGCCTGAGGAACGATGCGCGGGTCGGCGCTGTACACGCCGGAGACGTCGGTATAGATCTCGCACACGCCGGCGTCGAGGGCCGCGGCTAGGGCCACGGCGGTGGTGTCGGACCCGCCGCGACCGAGCGTGGTCACATCCCGGTCGGTGGAGACACCCTGGAACCCGGCGACCACCGGCACTGCTCCCTGGTCGAGAGCGGCCCGGAGGCGGTCGCCCCGCACCTCGACGATCTTCGCCCGGGTGTGGGTGGTGTCGGTGATGATGCCGGCCTGGCTCCCGGTGTAGGAGAACGCGGGGACGCCCAGGTCCGAGAGGGCCATGCACAAAAGGGACATGGAGATGCGCTCTCCCGAGCTGAGCAGCATGTCGAGCTCACGGGGCGGCCTGGTATCGCTTACGTCGCTGGCCAGGCGGACCAGATCGTCGGTCGTCTTGCCCATGGCGCTGACCACCACCGCGACCTCGTCGCCCGATCGCCGGGTCCGGGCTACATGATCGGCGACGGCACGGATCCGATCGGCGTCGCCAACCGAGCTCCCACCGAATTTCTGCACGACCAAAGGCATGGCCTGCCAGGCTACAGCGGCCGCTTATGGGTCCCGGCCGACCACATCGATGGGTCCCGGCCGACCATCAGGCCTGAGTCCAGGCCGACCATGAGGGCCGTGGTGGGTTCAGGCCGACGATGAGGCCGCTAGCCGTGACGACATCGGCCAGCTCTAGCGGGCCGGTGTCGTCTAGGGGCCGGTATCGGTTAGGAGGCGGTGTCGGTTAGGGGCC